>PHAT01000006.1 GCA_002840435.1 Deltaproteobacteria bacterium HGW-Deltaproteobacteria-6 | reverse complement strand
GCCTTCAATCAGTTTTTCAGCGTCATAGCCCGCGGGCAGAAGACGGGGATGCGTAAAAGAGGCGCACTCTATTTTTTTCAGGCCGGTATCCGACAGTTTGTTGATAAACTTTATTTTATCTTCCGTAGCCAGATTGCGGCAGACCTCGGGAAGGCCGTCCCGCGGCGATACTTCCACAATCGTGACCTGGTCATCTTTTTTTCCGGAGGCTTTACCAGCCGATATTACGCCGCTTTGCATTATGTTATTTTCCCTGAATACAAGTTTCTTCAAATTAATGCATCAGCCGTTCCAGCATCCCGCCCGACACGTTCAGTCTAAACCGTATGCTTTCAATTTCATGTAGAAGTTTCTCCTGCTGATGCCCAGCATTTTAATGGCTTCTGATTTATTGGGTGCAACGGCTAATGCTTCGCCGATCAGTTTCCGCTCCAGATCGCGGACAGCGTCGGCGAGATTGTATGAGGCCGGTGTTCCCAGGACAACGGCCCCATCGCGATATTGCGGCACGTCCGATCCGGAAAAAAGAAAGTTCGGCAGGGAGCCCGGATCGATAACAGGCGATTGCGTCATATTCACCGCATAGCTGACGACGCCCTTCAGCTCCCGGACATTGCCCGGCCAGTGATACGCGTAAAGAATCCTGAGAGCCGTGGGTGAAAATCTGTATTTTTGCTTCTGCGCGGCGCCGCTGATTTTTAAAAAGTAATCGACCAGCAGGGGGATATCTTCGCTTCGTTCGCGAAGCGGCGGCAGTTCAATGGTAAACGTATTCAGGCGGAAAAAAAGATCTTCACGAAACTTTTTCTGTTCGATAAGCCCCGCCAGATCCTGGTTGGTCGAAGAAATGACCCGTACGTTCACTTTGATGTTTTTCGTCCCGCCGACTCTTTTAAACGTGCCGGATTCCAGAACGCGTAATAACTTGGCCTGAACAGACAGGGACGAATCACCGATTTCGTCCAGCAGAATCGTCCCGTCGTGCGCCTCGTCGAAATAGCCTTTGCTGCCCTCAGTGCGCGCGCCGGTGAATGCGCCTCTTTCATACCCGAAAAGCTCGCTTTCAATCAGGGAATCAGGGATGGCGGCGCAATTGACATCCACCAGAGGCTTGTCACTGCGGCCGCTGGTCTGCTGGATGGCGCGCGCCAGTATTTCCTTGCCCGTTCCGCTTTCTCCGATAATGAGAACGGAAATATCCGATTTTGCCGCCCGCTTCGCGGTTACCAGCGCCTTGCGGAAGGAGGGGTTGGCCCCGATCAGTTCGTCAAACGCCGCCCCGAGATTTTCCGCCGGAAAAGACTCTTCGTTTCCGTGCGGCTGCGGGGCTTTTTGCCGCGTTTCATCCGTTTTGATATTGTCCGTTTTGGCCATGATCAATCTGATAATTCTCTTTCGTGTCTGATGTTTATTAAATATACAATTTGTGGTCATCAATGTATACAATTAATACATTTCTGTCAAACACTTTTTGAGCCGTTTCCTGCGGGCTGCTCATCGTTTTCAATATTTAATCCCGATAATTAAACGGACAATGCCTTCCGGCAGCCACAGGCCGACACCGGGGATAAACGATATTTAGTGGTATGGTATTTGCTATATCGAAGCACGAAAAGTAAATTTTACGCAAAAAGCTGATCCGGAAGAGACACAAAATGCAATTTTATCCATTCATCGCTTCCGGCTGACAAACCCTTTTAGGCTTTGCCGGGTGAATAAATTGTGGGATAATGAATGAAAGATGGTCATTAGATCCTTGATTAAATATTAAACAACAAAGGAGATATTCTCATGGCAGAAACCGTCGTGTTTTCCAAAGAAGGCAACATCGGTATCATTTCGGTTAACAATCCTCCGGTCAACGCCCTGTCGCAGGCCGTGCGTGCCGGCATCAAATCGGGGATTGAAAAAGGCATCGCGGACCAGGAGATAGCTGTTATGTTCATCATTTGCGAAGGCCGCACCTTTATTGCAGGCGCGGACATCCGTGAGTTCGGCAAACCACCGATGGAACCGTTTCTGCCCGACGTCTGCCAGTTTATCGAGGATTCTCCCAAGCCGGTCGTTGCAGCCATTCACGGCACGGCGCTGGGCGGCGGTCTGGAAATACCGCTTAGCTGCCATTTCCGTATAGCGGTTGCCACCGCGAAAGTCGGTCTTCCCGAAGTGAAGCTCGGCCTTCTGCCGGGCGCCGGCGGAACGCAGAGACTGCCCCGTGTGGCGGGCGTTCAGGCGGCCCTGGAAATGATCACCTCCGGAACGCCGGTTAACGCGGCCAAGGCCAAAGCCATGGGCATTCTCGATGAAGTCGTCGAGGGTGATCTGAAAGCGGCGGCCATCGCCTTTGCTAAAAAAGTGGTTGCTGAAAAACTTCCGATCCGGAGAGTAAGTAAGCTTCAGGCAAAACTCGAAACACCTACCGTTTTTGAAGATTTTGCCAAAAGCATTTCCCGTAAGTCGCGCGGCTTCCTTGCCCCGTTCAAATGCATTGAATCCGTTAAAAACGCCACCGAGGTGCCCTTTGCCGAAGGCATGAAGCGCGAACGCGCCATATTCCTGGAGTTGCAGGCCTCCGACCAGTCCAAGGCGCAGCGTCACGTCTTCTTTGCGGAGCGTGAAGTCGTCCGTATTCCCGGACTGCCGGATGACCAACCCACAAGAGAAATCAAGTCCGTCGGCATTCTGGGCGCGGGAACCATGGGCGGCGGCATCGCCATGTGCTTTGCCAATGCCGGTATTCCCGTCGTGCTCCTGGACGTCAAACAGGAATTCATTGATAAAGGCCTGGCCGTTATCAAAAAGAATTACGCCAACACCGTGGCCAAAGGCAGTCTTAAACAGGAGGTCATGGACCGCCGCCTGTCGCTGATCAAACCGACGCTGGCCTATGAAGATTTAAAGGATGTCGACCTGGTCATCGAGGCGGTCTTTGAAGATATGGCCATTAAAAAAGAAGTTTTCACCAAACTGGACGCCGTCTGCAAGCCGGGTGCGATCCTTGCCTCCAATACATCTTATTTGAATATTGACGCCATCGCGGAAATCACGAAACGACCGCAGGACGTCATGGGCATGCATTTCTTCAGCCCGGCCAATGTGATGCGGCTCCTGGAAAACGTCCGTGGCGCGAAAACATCGCCTGACGTTTATGCCACGGCTATGAAAGTGGGTAAAACCATTGGTAAAGTGCCGGTGCTGGTCGGCGTCTGCGACGGGTTTGTCGGGAACCGGATGCTGGCCAAACGGACCCGCGAATGCGGCTTCATGCTGGAGGAAGGCGCGCTTCCCTGGCAGATTGACAAAGTCATTTACAATTTCGGATTCCCGATGGGCCCTTACGCTATGGGCGATATGGCAGGGCTGGATGTCGGCTGGAGAAATCGCAAGGCGAAGTTTGATTCCCTTACGCCGCGAGAGCAGAAAAATACGATTCTGGATCAGATTTGCGAACAGGGACGTTTCGGCCAGAAGACCGGGTCCGGTTTTTATAAATATGATGAAAAACGCAACGCAACACCCGATCCCCTGATTGAAGAACTCATCATCAAACATTCACAGGAAGCAGGCATTACCCGCCGCGCCATCTCGGATCAGGAAATTATCGAGCGCGCGATTTACGCCATGATCAACGAAGGCGCGAAGATCCTTGAAGAAGGCATCGCCGCCAGACCTCTGGACATCGATGTGGTCTGGCTCTACGGCTACGGTTTCCCGGTCTACCTGGGCGGTCCGATGTTCTATGCCGATACGGTCGGCGTCAGAAAAGTTTACGACGCGATTCTGAAATACAAGGATCTGGTCGGCGCCGAATACTGGACGCCTTCACCCCTCCTTGAGAAACTGGCCAAAGAAGGAAAGGGATTCTATAAGTGAGACTCAGCTTCCACAACAGAGTGCATGATGAAAGGAGACATTAATGGAATTCAAATATGACATCAGGGATTTGAAGTTTATCTTAAAGGAATGGCTGCCGACTGAAGAAGTGCTGGCCTGCGAACGCTTCTCCGGCAATTTCACACTTGACGACGTGGATATGCTGCTGAATGAAGGGTACAAAGTCTCGCGCGAAATTGTCAATCCCATCAATGCCCCGGGCGACAAGATCGGCGTGAAATTTGAAAAAGGCGTAGTGACGCCGGTTCCCGGTTTTAAAGAGGCTTATCAGTTTCTGCAGCAAAACGGCTGGGGCTCATCGAGCGAATGCATCAAAGTGGAAACCGGCATGCCGCTGATGCTCTATAAAGCCAATGCGGAAATTAACACGGCCGCCTGTCCGGCATTGACCTCCTGCGTCAAGCTGACCTCCGGTGCGGCCAATTTAATTCTGCGCTTCGGCACAAAGAAAGATCAGGATATGTTCATTCCCAAAATGCTGGAAGGCTACTGGCAGGGCACCATGTGTCTGACCGAGCCGAACTTCGGTTCCGACACGGGTGATATCATCACCCGCTCTTATCCCACCGATGATCCCCGCATCTGGAAAATAAAAGGGACTAAAATGTTCATCACCGCCGGCGATCAGGGCACGTGTGAAAATACCATTCATCTCGTGCTGGCGCGCCCCGAAGGGGCTGCCGCCGGTTCTCCCGGCATCGGCCTTTATATTGTTCCCAAATACTGGGTCAACGATGACGGATCAATGGGCGGCTTCAATGATGTCACCACCGTCGGCGTAGAACACAAAATGGGACTGCACGCCCAGGCCACAGCCCTGCTTAATTTCGGCGATGAAGAAAACTGCCGGGGCATTATGCTGGGACCGGCGCCGGACGCCAAAGGATTTTCCCAGGGGTTGGCCATGATGTTCCACATGATGAACGAATCGCGCATCGGCACGGGCCACAACGCCAATACGCAGGGCGCAGCCGCTTACTATTTCGCGTCGCAGTTTGCCACCGAGCGCGTTCAGGGACGTCCCTTCGGCATCAAAGGAGCCGAGCGCGTCGCGATCATCAAGCACGAAGATATCCGCCGGATGCTGCTCGATATGAAGGCGCATGTGGAAGGCATCCGCGCCATGATCTTCCGGGGATTTTACTATCTGGACATTGAAAACAATTCCGCCGACCGCGAGAAGGCAAAAAAGTATGCCTCCTTTGCCGAGATCCTGACCCCGCTGGTCAAATGCTACGGATCGGAAGCAAGCCTGGGCGTCATCGCGCAGGCCATTCAGGTGCTGGGCGGCGTGGGCTATACGCAGGAGTATCCCGTCGAACAGTATCTGCGCGACTCCAAAATCCTGACGATCTGGGAAGGCACATCCTTTATTCACGCCAACGACCTGATCGGCCGCAAAATGCGCATGAAAGACGGCGCCGCTTTTGCCGCCTGGATGAATGGCATTAAAGATTTCATCGATGCCAATATGAAGGCGGCGGGATTTGAAAAGGAGATGGCTAATCTGGCCAAAGGCTATCAGGCGGCGGCCGACGTAAAAGCGACCTACGATGCATGGTACGCCAACATGGAAAGCAAACGCCAGTTCATTCCGCTCTTTGCCATCCGCGCCCTGTTTGTTTTTGCTCAGGTGTATGTGGCGATGTGCCTGATGGATCAGGCATTGATTGCCGCAAAGAAAGCATCGGGGCTGAAGGCCGGCGAGGGTGATTACACTTTTTATCAGGGCAAGATCGCCTCGGCCCGATATTATCTGAATAACATTCTGCCAGGCACAACCCATGCCGCCGCTCTGATTAAGAGCGAAGAGGACAGCGTGCTGACGTGCCCGGAAGAGGCGCTGGTGGTCTGACATCGGAAAATACCCTAAAGGGCACGCGTGCCCGTATACAGCGTTGTACTTCAGCCCTCGTCGCTGCGGTGTACACCAGGGTACGCCTCACTCCTCGGGCTTCGCGCGCCTTGTCTCCGGGACATTTTGCGATGCCAGAAATGTCCCGGAGACAAGGAATAAAATAATTTAGTTTCAGGAGAATGAACATATGAAGGAAATCTATTTAGTGGAAAGCGTCCGGACAGGCATTGCCAAGGCCGGGAAGAATTCATGGTTTGCCAACCTGCGGGCCGACGACATGTCCGCGCTGGTGATCAATGAAGCCATCCGCCGCGCGGGACTGGAAGGCGCGAAAGAAAAGATCGGCGACGTCATCTGGGGCGGCACGGCTTTGATGAAAGACATGGGCACCAACATCGGCCGCGTATCCGGCATCATGGCGGGGCTGCCCTACAGTGTGCCGGGGTGTACGGTGGACCGCTTCTGCGCATCCGGCTTGCAGTCGATTGCCTTCGCGGTGGCTTCCATCAATATGGGCTGGTCGGATATTATTCTGGCCGGCGGAGCGCAGCATATGACGCATATTCCGATGGGCACGATGTCCGACCCCAATCCCCGATTGAAGGAATTTACCGATCCGCAGATGGTTTCCATGGGTTATACGGCGGAAATGGTTGCCCGCAAATACGGCATTACCCGCGAGGAGCAGGATCAGATGGCCATGGAAAGCCACGCTAAAGCTCACGAAGCCACGCAAAAAGGATTATTCAAAGCAGAAATTCTGCCGGTTGAAGCAGACGTCCCGCAGGAAGACGGCACCACCCGAAAGATGGTGGTTGACCGCGATCAGGGCATCCGGCCTTCGACCACGATGGAAAGCCTGGCCAAACTTGAACCGGTTTTCATCAAAGACGAAAAAGGTACGGTTACGGCCGGCAACTCCAGCCAGACCAATGACGCGGCCGCCTGTGTGGTGGTGGCCGGCAAAGCGATGTGCAAAAAACTCGGACTTCAGCCCAAAATGAAATTGCTGAGCTATGCCACAGTCGGCGTCGATCCGGCCTACATGGGCATCGGTCCCGCTGTTGCCATTCCCAAGGCGTTGAAAAGCGCCGGTTTGAAAAAAGAAGACATCGGGCTTTGGGAAGTCAACGAAGCGTTTGCCGCGCAGGCTGTTTACTGCACGAAGGAACTGGGTATCCGCAATCACAAGCTGCTCAATCCGAGAGGCAGCGGCATTGCGCTCGGACATCCGCTGGGCTGCACCGGCGCCAGAATTGCAACAACCATCATGCATGAAATGCCTTTCTACGGCGTCAAATACGCGGTGGAAAGCATGTGCATCGGCCACGGCCAGGGTGCAGCCGCTGTCTGGGAATGGGTGGGGAAGTAGAAAGCAGGTTCCAAGTTCATTGGTTCACGGTTCACGGTTTATTTTGCAGGGGCGGAGTTGCGCCACTCTATAGTGGTGTCTCCCGCCTTTTCAATTTAGTAATGTGCAGACAAGTTCAAGGCCATCCTGAATTTTACCGGTGATCGCCGCCTCAGTCATTAATTCTTTTTTGCTCCCATCAACTGCGGCGTCTGCTCGTTATTATACTGCTTCCGGGCGATGCGCTCCACCTGAGGTTTGAGATAGCCAAACAGGTCATCCATCCTGATGGAGCCGTCAGGCTTTACAACATCTTCATTTTTGATGCCCTTGAGCATGAAGTAGGTAAACAGGCCATGCCCTTTTTCATCATAGGTCGAGCTGATTTGCTCGCCCGACGATGCGGCAAGAACCGTTATATTCCTGGAAAGAGCCGTGGCGCCCTGGAGGTTCATCACCAGTGGGCGCGCGCCTTTGGCAATAACGGATCTGCCGCCTGCTCCGGAAAAACAGGAATCCAGGGCGACAATTATTTCCTTTGCCGGCAACTTGCCCAGCGCGTCATACATCCTTTTTAACGAGTAGCCTGTTTCAGCGATAAATGAAGGATCGCCGTCGTAAGGCACAAGGTACGCTCCGCCGGTTTTGGGATCAGGCGCGCCATGGCCGGAATAGTAAATAAAGACGGCGGCGTCCTTTTCCACATTGTTGTGCAGCCATTTTTCAAAGTATTTGGTAAAATCGCTTTGCAGGGCCTTTTCGTTGGTCAGTAAAACAACATTCTCTTCAGAATATCCCATGATCTTTATGAGATATTCCGCAACCGTTTTTGCATCAGCGGTGGCAAAGTCGGCTTTCGGCAGTTTCTGGCGGTAGTTTTCTATGCCGATTACAATGGCATAGGCGTTGCGGTTTGCCGGCGGACGAATCAGTGGAATATTGTCCACGTCGGACTTCACTTCCACGCTCACAGGCGCCGCTGCCGGTGCGGACACTACTGCCGTCGCCGGTGGTCCCCGCTTTCCCGCCGTCAGTGTTCCCGTCCAGGGTCTGTTTGCCGGCTGCCACGTTCCGGAAAAACTGGTAAAATCCGGTGTAAAATGAAAGACGCATGAACCTCCTGAACTTCCCTCCGTCCAGAAGCAGGAAAACATGGTCCCCTGCAGGGTGCCCCGGATCGTCCCCCCTCTGTATTCGTAAACACCCTTTGCCGTTGTCCCTTCGAAACCCAGGCGCATCCTGCCCCAGGTCGTCGAGTATTCGCGGACGTCCTGCACGGAAGACAGTTCCTGAAGACCGGCCGCATTGAATCCCCCCGCTGTTGTGCCGGCGCAGGCTGCCAGAGCGGCGGACATCAAGGCAACAGTCAACCGGGCAATCATTTTTGTCCGCAATTTTTTGATCATCAGCCATCCTCCATCAGCGGTCTGCCAGGGTTGAATGTAATGAAGATACCCTGGCGGATGTTTGAGATTTTAAATGTTCATATTTTATACTGCATTAGAACATCGTAGGATAATCTCTTCCCTGATATCTCTTGACATCGTTATTGTCCGTGGGCGGATATATCACTACTTTCCCGTCTTCTTTTATTTTAATGCCGATAATGAGACTGAGCAAGGAGTACCATTCGCCTATTTTCCTGCCGTGGTTATCTAAAATATCATGGCCGTGCATTCCCTGCAGGCAGCAGGACAGCGCTCTCAGTTGCATATTGGTGACCAGTTCCGACATGACTTCCTGCTTCGGATCTATTTTCTTCCACAGATCTTCATCGCTATCGATGATATAGGCTTTTTTCAGTCCGAAAATCGCCACGGGATAAACATCCGATCCGGTTAAATAATAGTTATAATCATCGTTGATGACAAATTTTTCGAAATTTTGAGTGGCAGTCGTGCTCGGCTCAAAGCTGCCCATATTCTTGAACAGGGATCCCGTGCAACCCGTAAGAAATCCCATTATCATGACAGTCAGTATTCCGGCCAAAATCATTTCATATTTACGCATATAAACTCCTGAACAAATGATTAATCGGTATGCCCAGCCCTGATACATTTACTACATTTTAAGTTATAGTTCAGCTTTTTTATGATTGCCGATTGACATTCCGCATCCATGTCCGGATTGGTTCCTGACGGATTACCGGAGGACCTGAATCAAACACCATCTGAAGATAAGCGTTCCGGCAGAAAGGAAGCAGGGGCTATTCTCCCTTAAAGACGGGTGCGCGCTTCTCCAGGAAGGCCGTGATGCCCTCTTCGTAATCACGGCTGTCATAAACACGCCGCCGCAAACCCTGAAGACGTTCAAACTGTTCGGGAGCTATCGGGCGGGCGCCGGAGAGAATCCGGAGCTGCTCCTTGATGACGGATACGGCAAGCGTTGATCGTGAGGCGATGCGTTTTGCCAGATTCATGGTAAAATTCGTCAGCTCGCCTGCGGGTACCAGATGATTCAGGATTCCGACGCGTTCGGCTCTTTCTGCGGAAATGGGATCCGCGGTGAAGAACATCTCTTTGGCCATGTTCAATCCCATCCGGTTCATGAAATTGAGAACGCCGGAAGCATTGTACGGCAGCCCCAATCTGGCGGGTGTGATGGCAAAAGTCGATGTTTCGTCCCCAACCGCCAGATCACAGCTTATCACCAGGTCGCATGCCCCGCCCCAAACGCTGCCGTGAACCATGGCAATCACGGGGCTTTGATGATTTCCGACGGCGCGCAGTAATTTTTCCAGCGAATCGAAATAACCCAGAGGATCACGGCGCGTACGCGGTAATTCCTTGACATCATGTCCGGCCGACCAGACTTTGGCTCCGTCAGAACTGCGCAGGATCACGACAGGAATTTTTTTGGCCTGAAAATCATCAAGCCCGCCAATCAGCTCATCCACCAGTGCTTCACTGAGGGCGTTCCGCTTTCGCGTATTATTCAACGTAAGAATGCCGATGCCTTCTTTGATTTCCTGCTCGATCAGTGCCATGTGTTTCTCCTTGCCTCAGTTTCAGGCCGCTTTTTTAAGCTGCCGCATCATTTGTTCCGTTTCCTGTTTGTACCACATGTTCAGTTAGAATTCTGCTGTTTTGTCGCGCTGAGTATTTAAATTGAAGAGGTAACAATGGTTATCGCGCCGGATCAACAGATGGTCAGTAAATTTACTTGACATAAATATTTGTTTTGATGCAAAACCCGCTCAAATCGAGTATATTTAGTATCAAACCATCGAAAAGAGCCAGGAAAAGGAGTTAAAGAGTATTTTGGTTTCCCATGCAATCCCCTTCGGTAAATGCCGGCGGACACTCTCCGTCTTTGGACTTCTGCTGGCTTGGGTCATTGCCTCTCCGGCCTTTGCCCAGGAGAATATCGCCACATATCCCCCCTTACCCGCGGGCTATACGTCCATCCGGGTCTTCGACAGCCAGGGACAGTTTGCGGGCCGGGTTCTGGCGGAGAAGCGGTACTGGGTCGGGATCGGCCAGATTCCCGTCTTCCTGCAGAAAGCCCTCATCGCCATAGAGGATGCCCGTTTCTATCAGCATGGCGGGATTGATATGCGGGGGATTGCCCGGGCCATGGTCAAGGATGTGATGAAAGGGCGGATGGCCGAAGGAGGTTCGACCATCACCCAGCAGCTGATCAAAAACAAATATTTTCACGGAGAGAAAACGATCAAGCGAAAAGTCAAGGAGGGGCTTCTCGCCATGGAATACGAAGGGAAATACACGAAGAACCAGATTTTAGAGATGTACTTCAACGAGGTCTATTTCGGAAACGGGGCGTGGGGCATCGCTCAGGCCGCCCGTCTCTATTTTGACAAGGCCCCGCAGGATCTGAACGAGATTGAATGCGTTCTTCTGGCCGCCGTTCCCAAAGCCCCGGCCCGCTACAATCCTTCCGGGAACAGGGCCATGGTTGTCAAGAGAAAGAACCTCATCCTGAAGCGGATGGCAACTCTGAAAATGATTACCGCCCCGCAGGAAAAAAAGCTGCGGGCCCTTCCCATCTCCGTTCTGAAAGCAACGGAAGCCCTGCCTTATCTGGCCCATGTGCGTTACAAACTGATTGAAACCTATGGGCCGGAAATTGTCGAACAGGGCGGACTGGATGTCATCACGGCCATGAATTTACCGATGCAGCGCCTGGCCGAGAAGGTCCTGCAGGAAGGGGTCCGGCGCATCTCCCCCCAGCTTCAGGGCGCCTTGCTGGCCCTTGATCCGAATACGGGCGACGTCCTGGCGGCTGTGGGCGGAGTGGACTTCATTCAGAATCCCTATGACCGGGCCTTCTTTGCCAGGCGGCAGCCCGGATCATCCATCAAGCCCCTCATCTATGCGGCGGCCCTGGAAAAAGGATATACGGCGGGCACCATCTTCAACGATACTCCCGCAGCTTACAACAGCGGCAATGATCAAAAGTGGATTCCCCATAACTATGACCGGAAAGTTCACGGGGACCTGGGCCTCAGGCAGGCCTTGGCGTATTCCAACAACGTTATTGCCGTAAAACTCCTGGATGCCATCGGTGTTCCCTATTTTGTCGAGTTTGCGGCCAGACTGGGGCTGCCGCTTTCCCCCTCCAATAATCTTTCTCTGGCTCTCGGCTCCGAAGAAGTCACCCTGCACGATCTTGTCTCAGTCTATGCCTCGCTGGCCAGCGGCGGCTCGCGTCCTCAATCCAGAACCATCCTCCGCGTCTATGACCGCAAGCGCCAGACCTGGACGGAAACACCCGCCGCTGCCTTGCCGGTCCTGTCTCCGGCCGCCGCTTTTGTGACGACTCAGATGTTGAAGGATGTCCTCACTTACGGCACAGCCAAAACGTTAAAAAGTTTCAGCCGTCAATGGCCCGCGGCCGGGAAGACCGGCACGACTGACGATTACCGGGATGCCTGGTTTATCGGCTATACGCCTCAGATCATTACGGGGGTCTGGGTTGGCTATGACAAGCCAAGGCCGGGAGGACGGGACTTTACGGGCGGGGCCATCTGTGCTCCTGTCTGGGGACGCTTCATGCGCGGCGCCCTGGCCGGGAAACCCGTCGTCGATTTTCCTAAGCCTGATACGGTCGTATCCGTTCTGATCGATCCGACAACGAACGAGCTGGCCACACCGCTTTGCCCCGTTCAGCGGGAAGAATTTTATATAAAGGATACCCAGCCGACAAAGCCCTGCGAGAAACACGGAGTTCCCGATCTCGAACCCGTCGAGCCCGAGCCCGAGCGCGAGCCTGAACCAGAGCCCGCTCCGCCTCTGCCGCAGTGACGGAAACGAAGACCGGCCGGGAACGGAAACGAAAGTCAGGATGTCTGATGGTTATTTAATGGTGAGCAGCATCTGCGTCCAGGTAAGGCCCCCGCCGACCAGAGACATCGCCACGTGATCGCCGGCTTGAAGTTCATCCCAGTGCTGACTTAAGACAGAAGGACCGCCTGCGCACCCCACATTGCCGAAGAGATGGACGTTGTACCAGTGATGATCAGGAGATATTCCCGACCTTTCCGCAGCGGTCTGCAAAACACCCAGATTGGCCTGATGTCCGATAAAGAAGACCCGGCTTGCGTCCGCGTCCGGAATCAGCGCCAGAATATTGCGCAGGCCGTCGGTGGTCTTGCGGATGGCAAAGCCCTGCACCGCACCGCCGTCCTGACCGAAATAGCTCCAGCGCGGCACCACCGCTTTGTCCCACAACGTCGGTTTGGAATCCATTTCGCAATCGGAAAATATTTTATGGGACGGAACCGTGGTGGACAGAATCGATGCTGTGGCGCAATCGCCGAACAGCACGGCGGAACGGCGGTCGGAATAGTCGATCGTGGTGGTTGCCCCTTCAACATTGGTGACCAGAACGTAAGGCGGCAGTTTTTCCGGCTTTACCGAATCCAGGTAACGCATCTGGACGCCGTAAGTTGCGCAGGCGGAGTTGATGTCAAAGCAGGGAACGTCAATGCCCAGGTCGCCTGCGACGGTGCAGGCTTCGGCGGGTGTCAGGTACTGAGGCAGCGAACTTCCGGAAATGACCATACCGATATCTTCCGCTTTCAGTCCGGCTCGATCCAGCGCCATTCTTGCCGCTCTTCCTCCCATTTGGGCATCCGAATAAAGACGCACTTTATCTGTTTCGCGGGGGTCGGCGTTTTTTGTTTGTATGAGATAATCGAGAGGCAATACAGTGCGGCGCGATTCAATGCCCACCCGCTCCATAATCCAATCGACGGTTGTGCCGATATTCAGATCTTCTAAAAACTTATTACTGATCACATTTTCGGGATGAAAATGCCCGATACCATGCAGATAAACCATGCTTAACAGTCAAACTCCCTTCCTCATATTTAGTTTTTTTGCGAGGCCGCGGAGTATAGGGAAAATGTCTTCATATGTCAAAGAAATAAATATCATCAGATGAATCTGCTAAAAAATCATATGGATAGATAGCAGACCGCTGCTTTTTGAACGATTAAATTGCTTTATCCGGACATCAGCGATAGCTTGCTTGTCAGCCCTTCGTTATGTTATGACGCAAAACGGGTTAACACAAATTAATGATGGATCAGGGAGGTATTAAAATGCTGACAGTTATTGCCAAACTACCGATTAAAGAAGGAAAGATGGATGAAGCTCTGGCGGCTTTCACGGAATTGATTGCCAAAGTGGCCCAGGAAGAGGGAACGGTTCTTTATTCTCTCAATCAGGATAAAGCCAACCCCAACATGCTGGTGGTGGTCGAACAATATAAAGATAAGGCAGCGCTGGAATTTCATTCCTCGACGCCGTACTTCAAAGCTTTCTTTGCCGCCAGCGCAGCGTTTATCGGCGGGAAACCGGAAATGTCGATTATGAAAGAGGTTGCCCGGGTATAATAATTCTATTCCTGAAGATCACGCAAGGTCATACGAGCGTGCGCGGTCAGGCGCTGCTTTCGGGTTTGTGCCGGATCATTTTGCGATATTTACGAAACCCGGTCGCCTGTTTGCGCGGCAAGAAGTCTGGCCTGGAATTCTTTGACCCGAGCAGAGCCTTCTTCCGGCGACCAGGGCGCAAATATCAGCGATGTTGCGGGATCGTAAGGCCCTTGCTTCACCTCGAAGAATACTGATTTTTCCTCCATGGGAATCCAGGCATGGCACCGATCTGCCGGGATTTCCATGGCGAAGGCCTGCCCTTCCGGTCCGATGGACACCCGTTCGGTGACGACGCCTTCATCATCGAAAAGCAGGATGTCAAACAGGCCGCGGAGCACAATGACAAACTCGCTTTTTCCCGGATGGACGTGCGGCCGGAAATAAGAGTTAAGCCCGGCTGCGACAAATAACCGCTGTACCGGGTCGGATAACGATTCGTGTATATTGAAGTTGGTTCTGAGCCGCAGGATTTCGCCTGCTTTGGCGATCCACTCGTCCATCATCCGGTTTGTTACCAGTTTCATTTTTCCTGTTCCATCCTTAACTGTCAAATAAATGCGATATGGTTTTTAGCAGAATAAACGGCAATGTCAATGACCGTAATGACCCGGCGCTCAGGCCGGGGCGAGACGGAAGGTAACACGTTGAAAGTGTCCCTGCCGGTTTTCCAATCATTCTGATTGAACCTTTTATTTGATCTTGCTATAAAACATAAATCTGCGAGTCGCATTCTTAATCGGGAAAAAACATACTGATTCAATCTGCGGGATTAAATCAGTTGGGAAAAGAGGTTAACATGCAGTTTATAGAAAAAAGTAAAGTAGATGAATGCAGTCTTTGCCCAATCTGCAGCGGAGAATCCGACATTATCGATATCGTAAAAACGATTAATCCAGACGCCATGGATAATTGCAATTTAAGGCGTTGCCACAATTGCAGTCATTGGTGGATTGATCCTATGCCGAGGCAACAATATTTAAGCCATCTGTATGCTGACAATTCCGAATTTGTCGTCAACAAAGGATATGCGGAAGAACAGGTAGAAAAAGAAGTTAATTATAAATCAATTGAAGATTATTTCACTAAAATAACTCACGCCATGAAGCAATTGGATAATTTTAACTATTTGGAAGTCGGTTCAGGGAACGGCCATCTGCTGAATTATATGAGCAGGAAGGCCAATCTATGTTATGGCGTTGAACCGGGATGTTGGAAAAAAGCAAATAGTCGCGCCAATGTTGTTTCCGATATCAATGATATTCCCAAAGGGATATTTTTTGACCTCATCATGATTCAGGACGTCCTCGAGCATCTTGCGGATCCGATTCATATGCTGACGAAGTTAAGAAGTATGGCAAATGATGATTGCTTAATCACCGGCGGATTTCCGAATAGCGAATCACCTCAAGCCCAACAATTAAAAGGAAAATGGGCTATGGTCAGGCCCTTGGGGCATTTGCATTTTTTTTCATCGGACTCGGTCATTAAGGCGCTGAATAAAAGCAACTGGAGAATTATCAGTCTGCGCAATTGCAGTGCTCCGCACCTTGCTGATGAATGGATTAATAAAGATCAATGGTCTTTCCAGGCAAGATCTGCCGGCGGTCTTTTCGAAGTGAGTCATTTCCGTTCGTGAAGGCGCAATGGGGAGGCACTGAACGATCATGTTTCTATTCCGCCTGGTAACGGATAATCGTTTTTCTTTGCGATCAGTTATCGCGTTTGCCGCTGAATTGAGCCCTCCCGGCAGATTATGAAAATGTCTTGGCTCTCAAAGAATGCCGTCAAGCAAGCCGTTGCTCTTTTTGCCTTCACTGCTATCGGATAACCGCCTGTCTTGCTGCCTGATGCTTTTTTTCAAGTTGAGCCCGGAATAAAATTGTTTTGACATCGCCTTCCTCTTCTCTTATGCTTCTTGCCGCAAACGGACATGAAAAAATACATCAAAATAATTTGATAACCAATAAGGAGAAAATTATGTTTAAAACCAGAATGACGGAAATGTTCGGCATCGAGCATCCGATAATGCTTGCCGGGATGAACTGGATTACGGAACCCAAACTGGTTTCGGCCGTGTGCAACGCCGGGGGACTGGGACTCCTGGCCATCGCGCGCTGCACCCCGAAAGAAACGCGTGAAAACATCCGCCAGATCCGGCAGATGACGGATAAGCCTTTCGGCATCAATCAGATTCTGGTGGGGCCGGGGGCCAAAGAAAATATCGCCGTCGCGATCGAAGAGAAAGTTCCGGTGATCAACTATTCGCTGGGGAAGCCCTGGTTTGTGAATGACGTGCATGCCTATGGCGGCAAAGTGGTGGGCACGATCGCCATCGCCAAGCACGCGGCCAAAGCCGTTGCCCTGGGCTGCGACGCGCTGGTGGTCACAGGCCATGAAGCGGCGGCGCACGGCGCGGCGGCAACATCCATGGTGCTGATCCCACTGGTTGCTTCCATGGTGAAGGTACCTTTGATTGCCGCGGGCGGATTTTATGACGGACGGGGCCTTGCGGCGGCGCTGGCTCTGGGCGCGGACGGCATTTCCATGGGCAGCCGTTTCATGGTGGTCAAGGAAAGCATGGTGCATGACAACTTCAAAAGATTGTGCATCGAGGCGACCGAACAGGACACCCTTTACGACAACGTATTTGACGGCATGGACGGGCGTGTGCTGAAAACCAAAGAAGCCGAAGCAATGACCAAACGGGGCTTTCCGGTGGTGGAAGCCGTCAAGGGCGCGCTCCTGGTCAAAAAGCTGATGAATCTTTCTTTTGCCAAATTTGTGGGGGTCAGCATTGAAATGCTTAAAGCCGAGGAAGGCCATCCCCTGATGGTGCTGGCGCGCCAGGCCGTGGGCAACATGAAGCATCTCAAAGCGCTCAACGAGGGCGATGTGGAAGGCGGCATCCTTTTTGCCGGACAGTGCTGCGGCGGCATTACCGATAACCCGACCACCAAAGAACTGATGGACCGCGTTATGCGCGAAGCGGATGCGGCGCTGGCCAAATTGAACAGTTACAAGGCATAAATAATAATAAACCGGATGACGGCAGGGCCGACAGGCTTCCTGCCGCCAGGGTAATGATATGCAATTAATCCTGATTCGGCACGGCGAAACGCTGTGGAATAAAGAGGGCAGGGTTCAGGGAATAAGCGACATCGAACTCTCCGATGCAGGCCTGGAACAGGCCCGCAGACTGGCATTGTCTCTGAAGGATTCCGATATCGGTGTCATTCACGCCAGTCCCCTGAAAAGGGCGTATCGGACAGCCGAAATCATCAACAGTTTTCACCAGGGCAGGATAGTCGTTCATCCCGAACTGATGGAAATGCATCAGGGCGATTTTGAAGGCTTGTCTTTTAAAGAGTTGATGGTCCGTGAAAAAGAATTTCTGAAGCAATGGATTGCCGATCCGGCATCCGTCAGAATGCCGGGCGGCGAATCGCTGGCTGATGTTCAGACGCGGGCCTGGCCGCCCGTTGAAAAAATTATTGCCGGTTCGCAAAACGCACTGGTTGTTGCGCACAACTTTACCATCGCGGCGATTCTGTGCCGGCTGCGAAATATCAGCCTGTCCGAATTTCGCACCACTTGCGTGGATACGGCCTCCAGAACCGAGATAAGCATCCGAAACGGAGAGGCGCATATTGAGACGGTCAATGACCGCAGGCATTTGGACGTAGCGCCGGACCCCTTCCTGCAGGGAAAAAATGATTCATGAATGACCAGTTGACTTTCATATTGCCCGAGGATCTGGACCGCGGCAAACTCAAAGCCATCTATGAAGATCTCTATCCCGTTTACGATGAGATTCTACAGTCCCTCCACCTGCAGGTGCGGACTGTCCTGGAAGCGGGCGGCAGCTTTTCCACCATCAAATACCGCGTCAAACGTTTTGAAACTTACTTTGATAAACTGATTAAAATGTCTCATCACGATCAGGGCAATGATGCGGCGGTGATTACGGACATTCTGGGTTTGCGAATCGTATGCCCCTTTCTGGAGGATCTGGATGTTATCGAAAATCTGATCAAGACCCATTTCAATGTCGTCGAACTGGAACGAAAGGGATCGCGCCATTCGGTGGGGGAATTCGGCTATGACTCTGTGCATTTCCTGATCAGGATCGATCCCATCTACCGGAAGCGGGATCTGCCCTATACGGCAAGCGTTTGCGAAGTGCAGCTGCGGACGATTCTGCAGGATGCCTGGGCGGAAGTGGAACACGAACTGATTTACAAGTCGGACATTAATCTGCCGAATGAATCCATCCGGCGCAAGCTTGCGTCACTCAATGCCACCCTGACGCTGTCCGATCTGATCTTTCAGGAAATCCGCGATTACCAGAGGGAAATCCGGGAACGCGACCGCAAGCGACGTCAGAGCCTGGAAGTGAAGCTGGCGGCTCAGCCGAGCATCGATCCGGATTTACCCGCTTCTCCGGAAGCAAACATTCAACCGGTTGCACCTATCGACATTGATTCGATCATGGGGGAGGCGAATCTGGAGAAAGCGTTGCTGGCGGCGCTCACGGCCCACAGCGGCGGGCAACTGGAAAATGCCGTTGAAATTTATACGTCGATCCTGCGTTTGAAAATAAAAGACAAAGTCCGGTCGCTCGTTTACAATCACCGGGGCATGGCTTACTTCGCCCTGTCCGATTATCCGAGAGCGATCCGTGACTTCACCAAGTCCATCCGCTACGATCCGGACAACGTACGCTGCTACAATAACCGGGCGCTGACTTTCCGGGTTGCGAAGCGCTATGACCGGTCCCTGGAAGACTACGACCGGTCCATTGCCATCAACCCCTCTCTGCTCGACGGTTTCTGGGGACGCGCCCAGACTGCCTTTGAGATGAAGCTTTATTCACAGGCCCTGTCCGATTGCGAGAAAGCATTAAGTATCCAGAGTGATTTTGCTCCGGCGCAATCCCTGATCAAACGGCTCAATAAATTGATATTCTGATGGTCCCGGCGATCCGGTGATGCCGCTGCGCCGCTGACTGCGGCCCTGATTTTTATTTGCTCATTTTCGCGCGGATGCGCTCCTGATATTCGGTGATCTCGTTTCTCAGGATATCCAGATCGGCAATGCGGTCATCAAGCCTTTTTAAGTGATTGCCGAGCAGCTCCAGAAGCCTTTTGAGCACTTTTTCATTGGACTTTTCATAGGTCCACATGGCTTCGAGTTCCTGCATGTCCGTCAGGGTCATGCCCATGATTTTCAGGCGTTTGATCAATTTCAGACGCCTCAGATCAGCGTCCGTATAGATTCTGCGTCCGCCCTCCACCCGTTTGATGGAATTGAGCAGACCGATTTCTTCATAATAGCGGATGGTGCGCTGGCTCATATCCAGTTGTCTGGCGAGCTCTCCGATGGAAGTAAATTCATCACCCATGGTCTGTTCCTTGTTTGGAAATATTTTGCAGGGGGCACAAAGCTTTGTGCCCCCTTTGTCTCTTTATGATGCGTTGAATTTTTCCTTGAGTTCCCGCTTCAAAATTTTTCCTGACGGGTTTTTAGGCAGCCTGTCGGCGATGACGACCTTCTTGGGGCATTTGAATCCGGCCAGCTTTTCCCGGCAGTGGGCGATAATCTCCTTGTCGTTGAGCGTTACGCCCTTTTTGGGTATGACAACGGCCGCCACGATTTCTATCCATTTGGGATCGGAAAGCCCGATCACCGCCACCTCTTCGATGCCCGGATACTGGTAAAGCACCTCTTCGACTTCGCGGGACGCGACGTTTTCGCCGCCGGTTTTGATCATGTCCTTCTTGCGGTCCACAACATAGAGATAGCCGTCCTCATCAAACCGCCCCAGGTCGCCGCTGTGGAACCAGCCGAATTCAAAAGCCTCGGTGGTTTTTTCCGGGTCGTTGAGATAACCTGTCATGACATGGCCGGACCGATGGACGATCTCTCCGACGGTGCCCACGGGAACAAACTTTCCGTCATCGTCCATCAGACGGGTTTCAACATTCAGAACCGGCTTGCCTGCGGATCCAGGCTTCAGAAGCTGATCTTCAGGCTTCAAGATGGTGGCCACCGGCCCCATCTCCGTCTGGCCGTAATAGTTCCAGAGCTTCAGGCCGCGGAATGTTACGGACAGCTGCTTGATAATCTCCACCGGCATGATGCTAGCGCCGTAAGCCGCCTTTTTCAGACTGCGGTGGTTGTAGTTTTTAAATTCCGGATGGTTCAAAATCCCGATCCAGACGGTGGGCGGAGCAAACATATGGGTGATCTGATACTTTTCAATCAGCCGGATCATTTCCAGGGGGTCTGCCTTGTGCATGATGACATTGGTGGCCCCGATATACAGATAGGGCATGAGGAAGCAATGGAGCTGGGCACAGTGAAAGAGGGGCAGGGCGTGCAGGCTTACATCGTCGGTCTCATACTGACCGTCGAAGATGCAGCTGTGATACTGCGACATGAGCGCCCGGTGCGACAGCATGGCGCCCTTGGGCTTGGACTCCGTCCCGCTGGTGTAGGGAATCTGCACGGTATCTTCCGCGCTGACATCCACCTGGGGCTCATCGTAGGGCATCGCTTCCATTTCCTCAATCAGGTTGAAGAATCCCTCAGGAACGATGGAATCCCCCAGAGGAAGGAAACCCCATTTCGTAACGGTGGCGAATTTGTCCTGGTCCTTGGCAATGATCGGATACAGGATATCTTCGATGATGAAGATCTTCGCTCCCGAATGATTAATAACATAGGCGATTTCCTCGGCGTTGAGCATATAGTTGATGGGAACCTGAATGGCGCCGATCTTGGCCAGGCCGATCATGCTGATGGGATAGTAGGGGGAATTGTAGGCATAGATGGCCACCCGGTCGCCTTTTTGAACGCCGTAGCTGGTCATGAGGTTGGCAAAGCGTCTGGCCTGCCGTTCGAGATCATAAAATGAAAGTTTCTGCTCACGGAAAATAATAGCGGTTTTATCGCCGTATTTTGTTGCGGCCCTCCGGGCCATATCGCCAATGGTATCGCGGTAACAAATGTTGCTCATATTCAGGTCCTCTCATAATGAATGTAGGTTTTAAGACTGAAGGCCGAAGGCTGAAGATCATGCGGAAGCCTTCGGTTCTTTCCTGTCTGATTTTCTTCTGCTGATTGACTTTTCTGACGCATAAGTGAAACTTCGCTTTATCCTTCAGCCTCGCGCCCCCTGCAAGGGGGTCATTCTGCTTTATATTTTTTTTCAAACATCTCTTTGAGTTTGTATTTCTGAATCTTGCCGCTGGCCGTCATCGGGAACTCCTTGATGAACTCCCAATAGCGGGGGATCTTGTGCCGGGCGATTTTTCCCTTGCAGAACCCGTTAAATTCTTCCGCGGTCGCCGTCTCTCCGTCTTTGAGCTGGACGGCCGCCAGAACCTGTTCTCCGTATTTTTTGTCGGCGATGCCGATCACCTGGGCGTTGGCTACTTTCGGATTGGTATAAAGGAATTCCTCGATTTCGCGGGGATAAATATTTTCACCGCCCCGGATGATCATGTCTTTGATCCGGCCGGTGACTTTAAAATAACCGTTTTTGTCCACGACGCCCAGATCACCGGTGTGCAGCCACTGATCCTGATCGATCGTGTGCGCCGTAGCTTCGGCCATTTTGTAATAACCCTTCATGACGCAGGCGCTGCGGGTGACAATTTCGCCCTGCGCATCCGCCGGCAGATCAAGGCCTGTTTCCGGATCAATAATTTTGCCTTCGATATCCGGCAGCAGGCGTCCGACGGTGGCGACGCGCAACTCAACCGGATCGTCGCGGCGCGTCATCGTCATGACCGGCGCTGACTCCGTCTGGCCGAAGGCAATGACAATCTCGGAACAATGCATTCTGGTGTTCACCTGGTTCATGGTTTCGATAGGGCAGGGCGCGCCGGCCATGATGCCGGTGCGCAGCGATGTCAAATCATAGCGGTTGAAATCAGGATGGTTCAGAATGTTTACAAACATGGTCGGTACGCCGTTGATGGCCGTGCATTTTTCCTGAGCCATCAGCTCCAGGGCGATTTTTGGATCGAAGGATTCCAGGACAACCATGGCTGATCCGTGATACACGCTGTTGAGCGTGCTCATGACGCAGCCGAAGCAATGAAAGAGCGGTACCTGAATCAGCAGACTGTCTTTTTCAGTCATGCCCATTACGTCGCCGACCATGCGGGCGTTATTGACGATGTTGTGGTGCGTCAGCATGACGCCTTTGGGAAAACCGGTTGTCCCGGAGGTGTATTGCATATTGATGACATCATCATCGGAGAGAGAATTCATCCGGTCATCGAGTTCCTGCTCCGTTATTTTCTCCCCCATTTTAATCAGATCGGAAAATTTGAACATGCCGGGCGTATTTTCTTTTTTGCCGATATAGACGATGTTTTTCAAAATCGGCAGTTTGGAAGATGCCAGCCGGCCCGGTTGATGAGTATTCAATTCCGGCATTACTGTGCGCACGGTATCGTAAAAGCTGGTGTCGCGATAGGCGTCGATTAAAAAAAGCGTGGTGGAATCGGATTGCTTGAGAATGTATTCCAGTTCATGGGACTGGTAGTTGGTGTTGATGGTGACCAGAACCCCGCCAACCATACCCAGGGCGAATTGCAGATACACCCATTCGGGGACATTGGTTGTCCAGACGGAAACATGATCGCCCTTTTGAATGCCCAGCGCCAGCAGGCCTCTGGCCGTTTTACGGCACTGGTCATATAATTCGCGGTAATTTTGACGGATTTGAAATTGAGGTGAAATCAGAGCGGGATTTTCCGGATAACGGCCGGCTGTTTCTTTAATTACATTTCCTACAGTCTTGTTCACAAAATCGGACATAAAAGCACCTCGCCATGGATTAAGATTGCATTACAGGGTCTTTGCTGATGATCGATCAGGTAAGCCCCACGCTGAATTTCGGATAAATGGTATTTTAATCCCACTTAACGTAAACTGGGTTGAGTATAGCCGAATTTTAAATTCTGTCAATAAATTTCGATTGAAAGCATCAGAAAAAGGCCGTAACAAAAATAAAATACGAACGGCAGAGGCATAAAATTAATTTTTAAACACCAGCCATAATAACGGCTTATGCGTCTCAGCGCGCGAAAAGCGGTTATGGCCGCAATGTCTTGTTGATCCTTATGCGGCGGCCGGTTACGAAAAAGCGCGGAGCGTTTTAGCGGGGCCGGGGCTGCAAACGTATCTGATCCGGTCACCGTCAGTCTCCCAAGACGGAAGACTTCCCGATAAACAGATTAAACAAGGGGCGCAAAATTAATTTCCGCATGGTGGTGAAGCCTTTCAATTCAATATTCCTGTTTGTAATCAGCAAAAGCAGAAGCAGGCTTATTTTACACCGCTTTCTGAAAAAGGCAGCCGGCATGAACTTAACCCGAGGAAAAATCTTGCAAATGTCCTTGAATGCTGCATACTGCCAAACAGCAGGGAAGATGCTCTGAGTGGAATCAAAACGAAAACTAAGAAAAGAGGAAATCGAAAGTGAAAAAAATATTTGGGTGTGTGATGATTGCTCTGGCTTTGGTGATTGTCTTTTGTGGATCGTACGCATACGCCGATTGTAAAGACAAAACATTGCGCTGCATTAAAGACAGAGGCACGAAGAGCAGCGCAGGCAAAGTAAGTATGGGGCAATGCTTTTATCTGCCATTAGGGTGTGATGATTGCAAACATACCCATTATGCAAAATATGCCAACGAGTGTAATGAGCAATACGCCTCGGAGTGCAAAGGCAATTGTTGGGCATGCTACCCGGCGGATGGAAGCTCGTTTGACGGGGAACTTACCTGTTACGATACAAACGGCAAGGCACATAATGTGCCCTAGGCCGTCGCATCGCCTGCAACGTCCGGGGATCAACAGACCCGGCAGCAATCCGTCCCGGGGCGGATGTCCTCATAGCCTGCGACCCCGGACAGGGGCGTTTACCGGACAACAATGCGCGCGGTGAATTAACGCTTGCTCCGCGTGAGCGGGATTAAATCAGGTTTCCCCGACGAAGACTATTTCAGCGTCTTGAAGGCGTCGACTTCTCCTGTGAGCCAGCTGACCCAGTTGTCGATCCCCGCGCCTGTTTTACAGGACACCTCCAGTATAACGATGCGGGGATTCAAGGCCATAACGCGCTTGCGCATGGCCGGCATGTCAAAATCGCTCAGCGAAAGATAATCAATTTTATTGATGAGCAGTAAATCGCAGATCGAAAACATCAGGGGATACTTCAGCGGTTTGTCGTCACCCTCGGGAACACTCAGGATCATAACATTTTTATGGGCGCCTGTATCAAACTCCGCGGGGCAGACCAGATTCCCTACGTTTTCGATGATGACGCAATCCAGATCATCAACCAGCAGGGCGTCAATTCCCTGAGTCACCATGGTGGCGTCCAGATGGCAGAATCCTCCCGTCCGGAGCTGAACAGCCTGAATGCCCCGGGCGGCAACCTTTTCGGCATCGACCTTGGACTCAATATCCGCTTCAATTACGCCTAACCTCACCTCGTCTTTCAGGTGATCAATTGTTTGAAGAATCAGACTGGTTTTACCGGATCCCGGGGAGGACATGAGGTTTACAAGCAGGGTCCCGGCATTGCGGAGCCGCTCCCTGACGCCTTCGGCGACTTTGATATTATCGGCAAGGATTTCCTCCTTGACTTCGATCATTCGAACTTCATCCACTATTGCACCTCCATATCCTTGATGTAGTACTCTCTTCCGGAAAGAAACCTGCTGTCCTTCCCGCCGCAATTCGGGCAGGTCAGATCGCCCAATTTTGCCGCGTCGGCTTCATAGGACGTGGAGCAGGAGCTGCACTGTACCATGATCGGCATGCGCTCAATGATCAGTTTTGCACCTTCGGCCACACTCCCCTTGCTTAAGTAATCAAAATAGCGTTGAATCCACTCATCCTCGAGATCGCTGAGGCGGCCGATCTGCAGATGAACGGTCACCACGCGCAAAACGCCGTTTGTCCGGGCGTGTTTCAGCACGATCTGCAAAATGCTTTCAGTGACGGGAAGTTCATGCATGTTTTTATTTTATCCCAATTCTAAATAATCGTGGTATGTTTTTAGCGTTCTTTTCGTCGTCCTTTGCGCCTCTTCCGCCTTAGTGCATTCCACCCGATGATTTTCTGCACGGTTATTTTTGCTTTGACGCCGGTTTATCTTTTTCCCTGAGAATCGCCTGTTCGACGCGGCGGAAATCCACCTTGCCTGCGGCTGTCCGGGAGATGGACGGAACAATTTTGACACGGCGGGGCATGGCATAGGGTTCAAGCTTTTCTGAAATCATTTTTTTGAGCTGTACTTCCGTGAGGTCGCAGGCAACCAGTGCGGCAATCAGGCTTTCGCGGCCTTTTTCGGCGGGGAGCGCAATGACCACCGCGTCGCGCACGGCCGGTAATGTCTGAATTTTATTCTGGACGTCCTGCAGATCGACGCGTTTGCCGGCTACTTTGATAATGCCGTCGGCGCGGCCCAGAAGAATAAACCGGTTGTTTTTATCCGGTCTGACCTCATCGCCGGTCACGCAAAAGCCCTCGGTGTCTTTTTCCATTTCGGGGGATGTAAAATCGGAACGCACGGCCAATCGCCTGCCTGCCAATTTCCAGGACACGACATCAGTGGGCTTCCAGCTTTCCGTATTTTCATTGATGCTGCGCGTGGCGATGCCTCCCGTTTCAGTTGAACCATAGATTTCATGGATGCCCAGGCCGGTTTTTTTCAGGAAATATGCCGCATCGGAGCGGTTTAAAACGCCGGAAGAAGAAAAAGCAATTTTAAGCGAGGGCGCGGCCAGATTATCCACTTTTAAAGAACGGTAGTGAATCGGGACGCTCACCAGCACGGTGGCTTTGTGCCGGTTAATGGTCGAGATGATTTCCTGCGGAAAGGTATAAATTTCGGGCAGGACCCGTGCATGAGCCAGAAAAGGCGCAAGGATAGAGAAAAGCAGGCCGTAAATATGATACGGCGGGACGGTGGAGATAAACAGATCTTTCTCCGTCAACGCGAATTTGTCGCGCAGATAAAGGGCCTCGGCCAAAAGGTTGCGCGGCGATTTGGACCAGACTTTAGGTTTGCCGGTTGAGCCGCCCGTAAAAAGCTGTAAAAAAGGCTGATCCGGATTCCGCATGTTTCCCGGATGCAAATCGCCGGGATTTCCCGTCTGCGGCGTGATGATTTCCACGGCGGGCATCTCTTCGGGATGATCGGCGATGACGGCGTCAAAACCTGTTGCGTCATGCATCTCCGTCATGGCGTGCGAGGAAAAGGAATGAGGCAGAATTAAATTACAGGCCCCGGAAAGCGAGGCCAGAACGGATGCGGCGACCACGGCCTTATTCTCCGTACAAAGACAGACCGACTTTTCCCTGCCGCGCCGCTTTAAGGTTTTCTTTAACCCGGCGGCCAGCTCATAAATGTCGCCATAGGTCTGCCCGGAATACGTGAATTCTTTCCGGTACTGCGCTTTCGGCGGATTCAGTATTTTCTGATACGCGGTGATAAAGGGGCTTTTTTCTTTCATAGTCATAAGTAATCAAATTCACAAAATATTATTTTTACCGTCTATAAGAAATGAATAAAAAAAGCAACGCGGGTTTTCAGGGAAAATACATGGACTGATCTCCGGATACAGATACCGGTGAAGCCGGAACGATTTTTATTGACTTCTGCGTCATTTTCTCATTAATTTAAATTAAAAAAAGGATATAGGCCGATGGTTGATATTGAATCGTTGATTCCGCATCGTGAACCGATGAAAATCATCACCGAGGCCGTGGAACTGAAGGATAATGAAGGCATTGCCGCCGCTGTGGTCAATGAAAACTGGCCGCTGTGCGACGGCCGGACAGTCCATTCACTGGCATTAATTGAAGCCATTGCCCAGACGGCCGCCCTGGTGGAAGGTTACAAGCGAAAACGGGAAGGCAAAAGCGGAACGAAAGGCTGGCTGGTCGGCATCAAATCAGCCAATTTTAAAACCGACGTTATTCAACTGGGAACGCGCATTACGGTGTCGGTCAAAAGTTTATATGCCATAGAACACTATGGTGTGATTGAAGGAATCGTGAAATCGGGCGACGAGGTTCTGCTTTCGGCAGTTCTTCAAGCCATGCGTCTGAATGATGATATCTCATAATGTAAACAAAGGAGCTCATAAGATCATGGATGAAAAAAGAATAGCCATAGTAACGGGAGCCAGCAGGGGAATTGGACGCGCCACGGCGGTTGCGCTGGCCGCCAACGGTTACTATGTCGTGATCAATTACAATGCCAGTGAGGCGGCGGCAGCTGAAACACTGGCGCAGGTTCAAGCCGCGGGCCAGGCGGGTGAAATACGAAAATTCGATGTGGCCAATGCGGAAGAAGTAAAAGATGCACTGGCCGGAATAGTTGAAGAGCATAAGCGGATCGATGTTCTGGTCAACAACGCCGGCGTTACCGCCGACGGTCTCTTCATGATGATGGGGGAGGATGAATGGCACCGCGTCATTAATACGATACTCAATGGTTTTTATAACGTGACGAAGCCGGTCCTGCGCGAAATGGTCCGGAAGAAACGCGGCGCCATCGTATCCGTTTCTTCCATTTCGTCAATGATTCCCAACCGCGGTCAGGCCAATTACGCCGCGGCCAAAGCCGGGATCAACGCCGCTTCGCGTTCGCTTTCCAAAGAAGTGGCGCGCTTTGGCATTCGCGTCAATGTCGTCGCGCCGGGTCCCATCGAAACCGATATGCTGAGCAGCATGCCGATGGATGCGGGGATGATTAAAAGCATGATTCCGATGGCGCGGGTGGGGAAACCCGAAGAAGTTGCCAGCGTTATCCGCTTTCTATGTTCGGATGAAGCCTCTTACATTACAGGGCAGGTTGTCTCCGTCAACGGCGGGATGTACTAGTGATGTTCAAAGTTGCAGTGATGAATAAAACAGGGCTGATTTTGCTGCTTTTCCTGATGGTCTTGCCGGCTGCCGTCCGGGCGGACGATTTTGAACAGCTGCGCAAAGACTCGGCCCGGATTTCAACCATTTCCGCCGATTTTGTGCAAAAGAAATCCATGAAAATTTTGTCCAGACCGCTGGTTTCCGAAGGGAAGTTTTTTTATGCCGCACCTTCTTCCATCCGCTGGGAATATCATAAACCGGTCAGGAGCGTGGTTATCTCCGGCCAAGGGACGGCTAGGCGCTATATCGCCTCCGGCGGTAGGATGATTGAAGATAAAACCGGCGGCTCACAGGCGATGAAAATCGTTCTCGACGAAGTGGCCGGCTGGATGAGCGGCAAATTTAACTCCAATCCCTCCTTCACCGCCACCCTGAAGGAAGGAGCCCAAACGCAGATCATCCTGAAGCCTGCGGGCGCAGGCATGGCCGGCATGATCGAAAAAATTGAAATTACGGTTTCCCGAAAAGACAGGTCCGTCCAGTCCGTGCGGATTGTGGAAAGCGCGAGCGCCGAAACCCGCATTGACTTTAAGCATGTGGTTATCAATAAAGAAATTAATCCCGCCGTGTTTCAGGATATTCAATGAAAGGCCTCCTTTTACTGACAGGTTCCTTTCTGCTTTTGTCCTGCGCCGCCTTGCCGCAGATTTTCCAGCCGGCGGGGCCTGCGACGCAAACAATCCTGTGTCCATCGCCGTTTCTCACGGAAAAAACACGGCTCATCCATGCCATTGAAGTGCGCACGGCAGGCGAGACAAAAACCGTTATGATCGGTGTGACGCTCACGGATCCTTCATCGAGGACGATATCCTGCGCCCTGATGAGTGCGGAAGGTGTGACTTTTTTTGAAGCCGCTTCCGGGCCATCCGGGCTGATGGTCAGCCGGGCCCTTCCGCCCTTTGACGAGGGGGATTTCGCCCGCAACATGATGGAGGATATCGAATTGATCTTTCTTGCCCCGCCGGGTATGCTCACCCAAAAAGGCGTTTTGGCCGGAGGGGATCAGGTTTGCCGGTGGCACAACAAGCAGGGTGGCTGGGTTGATGTGTTATCAGGTCCTGACGGGCGCATGAACGTTCGCCGCTACTCGGAAGGCGGAGGCTTGAAACGAAGCGTGAGGCTGGCGCCCGCGGCGGCGCCCCCCTATTCCACCATTGAACTTCAGGCGTCGGAACTGTTCGATTACACACTCATGATGACGTTGATCGAAGCTGAAGCGGCAAAAGACGAGCCGCAGCTTACGAAATAATTTCAGGGACCCCATCCATGAGAAATCCAATTGAAGGGAAGAATGTTGTGGTCATCGGCGCAGGCGTCGGCGGTCTTTCCACAGGCATTCTGCTTTCGTTGCTGGGGTACCGCGTCACGATTGTGGAAAAAAACCGGGAGCCGGGGGGGCTGATGCGTTCTTATACGCGCCGGGGATTTGACTGTCCCGTAGGTGTGCATTATGTCGGCGGTCTTTCTGCTTCCGAACCGCTGGGAAAAATGTTCGGGATTCTGGGCATTGATGTTGAAGATTTGTTCTACCGGATGGGGCGCGACGGCGTGATCGACCGTTACATTTTTGATGATTTTGTCTTCGACCTGCCGGCAGGTCTTGACGCGTATGAAAAAAATCTGCGCGAGGCCTGTCCGGCGGACGGCGCCGCGCTGGATGTTCTGATGAAAAATATCCGCGGAATCGCCGGCCGGATGATGGAGCCGTCTTTTCTTCTCAACCAGGGTGATCCCTTTCAGAATATGGATCATTTCCAGCCCATGGGAGATCTGCTCGACGGCCTTGCGGCCACGCCGCGACTACGGGCCATACTGGCGGTGCCCTGTCAGCTGATCGGTGTGCCGCTTGCCGATTGTCCGGTCATTTTTCATCACATGGTGGTGGCCGGGTATTTGTTTTCATCGTGGCGGTTAAAAGACGGCGGCGCCAGGATGGCGGATGTCTTTGCCGCACGTTTTACCGGACTGGGCGGCAGTCTTATGCTGAATCAATCGGTGCGGAAAATTAACCTGCAAAAAGGCAGCGTCACCGGGATCACCCTTTCCTCGGGCGCAGACCTGCCTGCAGACGCGGTGGTGGCTGCGATCCACCCGAAGATCTTACTGGGACTGCTGGAAGAGAGCGCGCTGCGCGCATCCTTGCGGGACCGGATCTTAACGCTTGAGGAAACGGACGGCGTGATTGCCGTTCAGGCAAGCGTTGACGCCATGGCGCACGCGGCAATCGATCATAATATTTACCGGCTCCACTGTGACGGACAGGGGTTTATCCAGGACGGCGTCTTTTATCAGATACGGCGCGGTCCTGATCAGGAGACCAATTTGTTGTCCATCATTACCCGCTCGTTCTATAGCGAATGGAGCCGCTGGGAAAATACATCGACCGGACGGCGCGGGGGGGCTTACAAGGAAAAGAAGCTGATGATCGCGTACAGCCTTTTGAAACAGGCGGAGGAAATATTCGGCCCTCTGCGGAACTGGCGGATTCTGGATGTCTTCACGCCTCTGACGCTGCGCGATTACATGAATTGTCCCGAAGGCTCCTGTTACGGGGTATTGCGATCCACCCGGCAACTGTTGAAGATAGCCTCTTTAAATAATCTACCGATAGGCGGGCTTTGTCTGGCCGGTCAAAACGCCATGGCGCCGGGGGTGCTGGGCAGCATTCTGGGATCATTCAACGTGGCAAGGCAGTTCACAGGCAGTGAGCGTTTTATCAGGGAATTCCGCCTGCAACTCTAATGCTGGACGGCAACGCTGATTTATGATAATTTCCGCCGCACTTTCGGCCCGGCGACGAAGCCTTCCGGAGCTTGCGCTGGACGTTATAAATTGAATCCCGCTTCCGCGGGACGAGCGTTAATCTGCCGCAGCCTGCTGCGGGGTGGTTGATTTCGATATGCGTCAATCAAGATTGAAAATTAAAGGAGTCATCCAAATTTAATGACACGTCAGGATATTGAAAAGGAAGTCCGCAACATATTTCTGAGAGAGTTTGAAGTTGAGAACCCGGAGATGGATGTCAATCTTCGGGAGGCTTATGGTTTTGACAGTATCGATGCCATTGAACTGCTCCTGGAAATTGAAAAATTTTTGGGTTCGGAATTGACGCAGGAAGAAAAAAAGCAGGCTATGGATATCCGTACCATGAAACAGATTATTGACTATATTGAAATGCTGGCCGAAAAACGCAGGACGCCGGCGGAGAAAAAATAAATGACGGAACGCAGGGTTGTTATCACGGCGTGTTCGGCCATATCGCCCATTGGACACGGCAGGGAACAAATCGTCGAAAGCCTTTTAAAGGGCGTTTCCGGCGTTACGGAGCTTCGCGAAGATGAACTGATCAGCCGTTTTATTCATTCCCGCGTTTACGGCACGGTCAGCTATCCGATGACGTACGATTTTGCAAGACAGCACCGCAAGACCATGGGACCCGTGGCCTATTATGCCTGCCAGGCGGCCAAGGAAGTGCTGGCGCAGGCGGGGCTTCCCTCTGAATTTGTAACGGGAGGCAGACTGGGTATCGCGTTCGGGTCGATCCACGGTTCCCCTACCGTTCAGCGGGATATTTACAAGGTCTTTTTCAATGCCGAGAATAAAGCGGCGTATCAGGGCATCAGCGCCGTCGATTATCTGAAATCCATGGTGCATACCACCGCCGTCAATATTTCCAAAATGTTCGGCATTACCGGGCGCATTATTTCTTCCGGGACAGCCTGCACCACCTCGAGCCAGTCCATCGGTTACGGCTACGAGGCCGTTAAATACGGCTTGCAGGACGCCATGCTCTGCGGCGGCGCGGATGAATATGATACCATCACAGTCGCGGTTTTTGATAATCTTCTGGCCTGCTCCACAGCTTTCAATGATCAGCCCCAGCGTACGCCCCGTCCGTTTGACCGGGCGCGCGACGGTTTGGTGGTCGCCGAAGGCGCGGGAGCCGTCATGCTGGAGGAATACGAATTCGCGAAGAAACGCGGCGCGACGATTCTGGCCGAAGTGATTGGCTTTGCCTGCAATTCCAACGGCGGCGATCTGATCCTGCCCAATCTTGACGGCATAACCAGGACGCTTCAGCTCGGTCTGGAAAATGCGAAAATCAACGCCTCGGAAGTCGATTTGGTGAGCGCTCACGCCACCGCCACCAAGATGGGGGACATCATCGAGGCGCAGGCCATCGGCGCTGTTTACGGAAAGGGGCCTTCCGTGACGGCCCTCAAAAGTTACATGGGGCATACCATGGCGGCCTGCGGCGCGATTGAGACGATTATGACGCTTTACATGATGGAGGAGGGGTTTGTTGCGCCGACGCTCAATCTTGATGATATTGATGAGCGCTGCGCGATGATTCGCCACGTCCCGAAGCTTATCGAACATCCCGTTAAAACCGCCGCCATCCAGAATTTTGCGTTTGGCGGCGTCAACACCAACCTGCTCGTTCGAAAGTTGACCTGAAATTAACATGGCCATTCTTCGACCCATACAACGCATCATCGATTTTTGCCTCACGGTGCTTTTATGGGCTTATTTTCTTTTCGGTTATTTATTTATTCTGCTGTTACTTTTTATTCCTGCCTACCTGCGTTTAAAAAGCAGCGATGCTGTTTTGCAGAAAATGAATCATATCCATTTGAAATGTTTTTTTGCCCTGATGGGGCTTCTGGTGCCCCGAACAAAGTTTGCGATTCATGCGGATGTACGCGGACTTCGCTCTTCCATCATTGTCTGTAATCATGTTTCTTATCTGGATCCGATCTTACTGGTGTCCCTTTTCCCGCGCCAGACGACCATTGTTAAAAATACTTTTTTTAACGTGCCCATTTTCGGCTGGTTTTTAAGAAAAGCGGGATATGTGCCTTCATCGCCTTCCGGAATATATGATCCCGCGATGATCAGACACATGGAGAGCATCCGCCGCCATCTGGCAGCCGGCGGCAACTTGTTTGTATTTCCCGAAGGCACGCGCGGTCAGGGCGGCAGACTTTTGCCTTTCAATAAAGGCGTATTCAGCATTGCGCGATACTGCAACACGGAGTTAAAGCTGGTTTTTATCCGGGATACCGACAAACTGTTTCGTCCCGGCACATTTTCTTTCCATACCGGCGAAGCAAACACCATCACGCTGGAATTGATCGCTTCGCTTGCGCCGGATTACCGGGCAAAAGATTTTTCGATCAGTGCCCTGACCGATCAGGCAAGGCAAATCTTTGAACGGAAAATCGCCGATGTCGGCGCCGGTAAAATTGGCAGCGTGAAAGGTTCTGACGCAATAACGTAACAATGAAAATAATTTAGGAGAGTAGATTATGGAATTACAGGAAGCCATACGCAAAAGACGCAGTGTCCGAAGGTTTACCGATGATTTTGTCACCGATGATGAATTGAAAAATATTTTTGAAGCCGTGCGCTGGTCGCCATCCTGGTCCAATACACAGGCCTGGGAGTTTATTGTGGTGCGCGACCGTGACCTCATTGCCAAAGTCGTGGCGAGCTATGCCGGAAAAAATCCCGCGACAAAATGTTCGCTCGCGGCTTCCGCCCTGATTGTGGTTTGCGCCAAAACGGGCGTATCCGGTTGCTACGGCGGGCAGGATGTCACCAAACATGCCAACTGGTATATGTTTGATCTGGGAATTGCCACGCAGACGCTTTGTCTCACGGCGCATGAGATGGGTTTGGGCACGGTGGTGGTCGGCTTGATGGATCATGATGCCTGCAGGAAAGTCATTTCCCTGCCCGTCGGTTACGAAGTGGCTGCGGTCATCCCCGTTGGACGCAGGACTCTCGAAGCCAAGGAAGGCCCGGCGCGCAAAACGCTGTCCGATATGGTGCATCTCGATCAATTCGGAAAGAAGATGTTTGAATAAGGTTATTAGACTGAAGGCCGAAGGCTGAAGGTTGAGATATAAGGGCGCTTCGCGCCCCTCAAAGTGACCTAACAGGCTTCGGCCTTCAGCCTACAGCTGTCAGACTGAGCGGGAAGCGCTCAGTCTGACAATGCTTCCCGTATTTTCCTGCCCAGATCATTAAGCCGGTAAGGTTTCTGGAGGAAAACGCGCACCCCTTTGTCCATAATGACCTTTGCCTTGCCGTTCAGGCTGTAACCGCTCGACAGCATTGCCCTCACGGATGGATTGATGGCTTTGATCCGGTCGAAGGTATCGCTGCCGCTCATTCCCGGCATGATCATATCGATGATGACCAGATCAATATCCGCATGCTTCTGCGCATAAATCTTGATGGCTTCTTCGCCGCTGCCGGCCGTGATGATGGCATAGCCCAGTTCGTTCAGAAGCCGGCTTGTTACTTCGGTGATCACTTCTTCATCATCAATGAGCAGAATCGTTTCCCGTCCGCCGATCAATTCGGACTCCACCGGCGCTTCGGAGGCGATTTCTTTGAACGAGACCGGCAGGTAAATATTGAAAGTTGTTCCATGCCCTTTTTCGCTGTAAACCGTGATGATGCCTTCATGACCTTTGATAATGCCGTAAGCGGAAGCCAGTCCCAGGCCGGTGCCCCGCCCCATTTCCTTTGTGGTGAAAAAAGGATCAAATATCCGCTGCCGTGTTTTTTCATCCATGCCCACGCCGGTGTCGGTAATCGACACTTTGACGTAATGCCCGGATTTTAAACCATGCTGATCCGCCGCGGCTTTGTCCAGGACTGCGTTTTGGGTTTCCAGATAAAGCGAGCCGCCGCCCGGCATGGCCTGCCAGGCATTGACGAAGATGTTCAAGAGGACTTGTTCAATCTGGCCCCGGTCAACTTCGACCGTTCGGATGGATTCCTCGTATTTTTCAAAAATGCTGATTTCCTTTTTGGTTCTGCCGAAAATGTTGATGGACTTACTGATCAAATCATTGAGATCGGTGGTGGCGACTTCATAACGGCCGACCCGGGCAAAACCCAGTAACTGCTTGGTCAGACCGGCGCCGCTTTGCACAAGGGACTGCATCGACTTGAGTTGTTCGTAATAAGGATGTTTTGCATCCACCTCCAGCAGCATCAGGGATGCGTAACCCTGGATGCCCATCAGCAGGTTGTTGAAGTCATGGGCGATGCCTCCGGCCAGTGTGCCGATGGCTTCCATCTTCCGGGCCTGATAAAGCTGTTCGGTCAGTTTGTTGCGCTCTTCTTCCATCTTGAAGCGTTCCGACACATTCCGGGAGATGCCGCGGAAGCCGGTCGGCTCGCCGGCCTCGTTGCGGATCAGGGATACCGACATTTCCTGATGGCTGATGCCGCCGTCTGTGCGGACAAACTCATAATTCACCATCCGCACGGGCATCCCGCTGAAATAGACCTGCCTGAAGGTTTTATAGATTCTTTCCGCCATTTCCGGCTTCATGAATTTTGTATGCTTTGAGCCCATAAACTCTTCCCGGCTGACCCCCACACAACTCACCGGTTTGTTGAAAAAAGTGATATGGCCGTCCAGATCCGTTTCAAAATAGTCGTCTTCAATGCTTTCAATGATCGTCCGATATCGCTCTTCGCTTCGCCGCAGGGCTTCTTCGGCCCTTTTTTGTTCCGTGACGTCCGTGACGAACGAAATGGTGGCCGGTTTCCCCTGATACGTGATTCTGACGGCCTTGACATTCAGCGTGACACAGGAATCATCAGGTTTTATGACCCGGACATCGTAGCTTGACGGCGCATCTTCGCCCTGAATCCTGGCGATGAAATAATGGTTCACCCTTTCGAAATCGTCGGGACGCATATATATTCCCAGGGGCTGGTTGATAATTTCCGCCTCTTTCCGGCCGATCGTTTTCAATAATTTTTGATTGACATAAACGTATTTCCCGTCCTGAACAATGGATATGCCGTCATTGGTTTTTTCCATGGCGGTCCGGTAAAGTTCCTCGCTTTCGCGCAGCGCCTGTTCCGCGTTTTTCCGCTCCGTGATATCCTGAATAAAGTTGAGAATGGACGGTTTCCCCTGGTAGATGATATCGACGGACGATGATTGCAGATAGATGGAAGTTCCGTCGGGTTTCAGGACGCGCGTAACATACGTGTCGTGCAGCGACGTATCCCGGGAGTGTCTGTCTAAGAATTCCTTCAATCCTTCCCGGGCTTCGGGGCCCGCCAGGATCCCGAGCGGTTGGTTGATAATGGCGTCACGGGTCACACCCAGCGTATCCAGAAACTTCTGATTGACGTAAATGTATTTACCGTCCTGCAGGATGGAAACGCCGTCGCTGGTGTTTTCGATGGCGGTTCTGTAAAGTTCTTCGCTTTCCCGCAGGGCCGTTTCCGTTTGTTTTTGCTGCGTGATGTCGGTAACAAAACTGATGACGGCCGGTTTCCCCTGATAAATGATCTCGGTTGCCGTGACGCTGAGCATGATCGTGGCCCCGTCCGGTCTGAACGCGCGCACTTCATAATGCGCGGCATTCGGGTCGCCTTTTTTTCTGGCCTTAAAACATTTTCTGCTCAAGCCGCGGTCGTCCGGGTGAATATAACCGTCTATCGGTTTGCCGATGATGCTTTCATCAGGCCTGCCCAGAGTATTCATCAACCGCTGGTTGGCATATAAATATTTGCCTGTCTGAATATCGGCGATCGAGATTCCGTCACTGGTGTTCTCTACGGCGGTCCTGTAAAGCTCTTCGCTTTCGCAAAGCAGTGCTTCATGATGCCGGCGGAGTGCGATGTCCACAGCCATCGAGCGGCTCATGATGAAGTTGCCTTCCGCGTCCTGGATTGCCGAAGCCGTAATGAGGACGGGAAAGGTTGATCCGTCTTTGCGCATCATGTCATATTCCACATCGCGCACGTGGCCTTGTTCTTTTAACCGGGTAAGAGCCGTTGAGAATTGATCCCGGCTGGCATCCGATAAAAATTGTTTGTAAGGCTTGCCGATCAGTTCTTCCCGTGAATAGCCCAGCCAGTCCAGTTCCGTGTCGTTGATGCGGACAATGTTGCCGTTCGCATCAATGGAGTGATAGCCGCAGGGGGCGTTGTGATATAGATCGTTGATTTCCTGCGCGGATTTGATCAGGTCATCTTCGATCTGACGCCTTTTCTGCTGCTCGACGGCGGCGCTTTGCACCCGGGCTATGGTGTAAGCGATGGCAGTAAAAACGATCAGGAGAATCAGAACGATAATGATGAGCTGATTCCGGAAGTTTTGCATGGGGGCCAAAACAGTATCTTCGGGCGTGGCGACAACAATGGACCAGAAAGTATTGCCTGTTTTAACCGGCATGTAAACGGCATGTTTCTGAGTTTTGGTGACGTTGCCTGTACCTGGTTTTTCAAACGTATAGGTTGTGAAACCTTTTTCACCTTTCATCATCTTCCCGGCCATGGCGATGATGTCAGGAAAGTCCTTGCAGTTGTCCATGACGGAATTTCCGGTATGGCCTGGGACGGGGCAGTAAATTTCCATTCCTCTGGCGCTGATCATCCAGGCATAGCCGGCATTTTCAACATTAATGTCTTTCAGATATTTCTTTGCCAGGGTGTCAAATGAGATGAGAAACGCCAGCGTGCCGTCAAAGGTACTGCCGCGATAAACCGGCACATGAATGGCAATGGCTTTAAAGCCCTGAACGGCCGTAAAAACGTCGCTGACCACCGGCTGTTTCGTTTGTAAAATTTCCCGGATGTGGTCCTGTTTGGACAGGTCGGTTCCCACACTACTGTTAATGTCATCGGGATAAGAATAGATAATCCGGCCTTGAGCATTGAGGCGTGTGATGCCCAGGATTTCATCGCCCGACATTTTCTTAAATGATTTGATCAGCGTAAGACCATGGCCGTTCAGACCGATAATGTGGTCTTCATGAGCCAGGTAATTCAAGATCTTGAAGTGTTGATTAAACGATTCCTCAATGCCGTTGGCCGCCAGTTCGGCGTAAACCATCTGGCGGCTGTTCAATTCCCGGATGGTTTGCTTTTTAACTTCGTTGTAAATGGAGAAGCACAAGGCCAAGAAGATAAGAACACTGATGACCAGAAAGATAACCTGTTTTTTGTAAGACAGCATAAATCCTCATAAAATATTGATGATTCGGTATTCTTGATATTCCCGGTTCCGAAAGTATAGAAAGGATGGACGGCCAAGTCAAATTAATATTTAAAATTAATATTTATTTGACTTTTCGGACCGCCCATTTTAGGTTTCGAACAACCGGAAGCAAAACGAGGCACGACAGGTCTGAAAAGTCATATGGATAAAAAAAAGCGTATTGTTATTACGGGCATGGGAACGATAAACGCCATTGGCGGCAATGTCGCGCAATTTGCCGCCGCGCTTAAGCAGGGCGTCTGCGGTATTTCTGAGATGGACCTGTTTGATACGAGTGAATTCCGCACCCATCGGGGCGGCCAGATCAGAAATTTTAATCCCCGTCAATGTATCCCGGGTGGATTTGACACCAAAAGAATGTCACGGGCCGATCAGCTTTCCTTTGCCGCAGCGATTGAAGCGCTGACCGACGCCGGTCTTTACCCGCTTTCTGCATCACTCAAAGAAGATATGGGTGTGGCCATTGGCGGCGGTTCGGGCGGGCTTCTGGAAGCGGAAAGCTTCTATGCGGAGCTGTTGAAGAAAGGTTTGGCGAAGTCGAGGTTCTCCCGCCTGTCCGCCATCTTTTGTGCATCGTCGGCCGACCGGATTGCCTCCAATCTGGAACTCGGGGGCCCCAAGGCCACATTTATGACCGCCTGTTCCGCGGGCGCCACTGCGCTGGGTTATGCCCGGGATTTGATGGTTAACGGTCAGGCCTCCGTGATGCTGGCGGGCGGTGTGGAACCGATGTGCCGGCTCACCTATGCCGCATTTAATGCGCTGAAATCCGTCGATGAGGATTTCTGCCGGCCTTTTGACAAAAACCGGGCGGGTCTTTCTCTGGGTGAGGCGGCGGCCATTCTGGTCATGGAACCCCTGGAGGCCGCGTTGGCCCGGGGCGCAAAGATTTATGGTGAAATTCTGGGCTACGGTGTGACGTGTGATTCATTTCACATGACCTCGCCTGATGAAAACGCGTCGGGCGCCGTGCGTTCCATGCAGGCCGCGCTTCAAGACAGCGGGCTTACCCCCTCCGATATTGATTACATCAACGCCCATGGGACGGCCACACCGGTTAATGATGTGACGGAGACCCGGGCCATAAAAGAGGTATTCGGTAAGCGGGCGTATTCCATTCCCGTGAGTTCGACCAAATCCATGCATGCCCATACCCTGGGTGCGGCGGGCGCTCTGGAAGGGATCGTCAGCCTGCTTTCACTGGCCCACGGGTTTATTCCGCCGACCATCCATCGGGGTACGGCCGATCCCGAATGCGATCTGGATTACGTGACGGAGGGGTCGCGAAAGGCCTGCCTGCGCGCCGTTCTTTCCAATTCTTTTGCTTTCGGCGGGAACAATACCACGATTATTTTCGGCAAATATGAAGGGCGGGGTGCGGTTCATGGATAACCCTTACGATCCATCGGACAGCCGGCGCATTGTTGTGACCGGTCTGGGGGCAGTTACGCCGCTGGGCGTGGGCAAAGATGAATTTTCCCGAAGGCTTTTCGCCGGCGATTGCGCCATTGATACGGTGCAGGGGTTTGATACCGGTGCAGTGACGTCGCATCTGGGCGCGGAAGTGCGCGGCTTCACGCCCCGTGATTTTATCTCCGTAAAAAATCTGCGGCGGATGGACAAGACGTCGCTTATGACGACCGCTTCGGCCCGCCTCGCGCTTGAAGATGCGGGCATTTTAGTAAACTCCGGAAATCGCGACCGGATCGGGATGATTCTGGGTACGGCGTTCGGGGCGACGGATGTCACCGCCATATTTGCCGATACGCTGATTGGCGAGGGGCCGTCTTCGGTCAATCCGATCCTGGTGCCCAACACGGTCATGAACGCACCGGCGGGACATGCGTCGATTGAACTCGGATTCCGCGGCGTCAATACCACGGTTACGCATTTTGCCGTTTCTGCTGAAACCGCCATGGCCTATGCCGTCTCGGAAATAAGGCGCGGCGTAGCGGATGTGATTCTGGCCGGCGGCGTAGACATCCTGTCCGGATTTTATTATGAGGCGCTGACGAAATTTCGCGGCCTGTCGCCTTCGGACGGCGGACCCGAAGGCGCCCGTCCTTTTGATCAGGAGAGAAACGGTTATGTGGCCGGGGAAGGATGCGGCATCCTGTGTCTGGAGTCTCTGGCGCGCGCCAGACGGCGGGGCGCGAAAATTTACTGCGAAATAACCGGCGCCGGTCTGGGATCCTCACCTGCCGGCCCCACCGCCTGGCCGCAGCACACGGAAGGCATCAAACGGACATTTACAAAGGCATTAAAGAACGCGGGCCTTAAGCTTGCGGAGATAACGGCGGTGATGGCCGCGGCCAATGGGAGCAGGGTACTGGATCAGGTGGAAGCTTCGGCCTATGAGGAAATGTTCAGGACGTGCGGCTGCATGCCGCATCTGACGTCCATCAAGGGCGCCATCGGCGAGAGTTTTTCCGGAGGCGGTATTCGGGCTTGCGCTCTGGCCTTATCTGTGGAAAAAAGATGTTTGCCGCAGACAGTCGGATTAAATCTGCCGCTGGCGCCGCTGCCCCTGGTGAGAGGCCGGAAAATAGAAATGGATATAAAACACGCGGTTCTGGCCGGTATATCCTTCGGCGGAACTTACGCGTATCTGGTTTTGAGTGATTGTGAAAGTTAAAGAGGAACCATTTTGAATATCGGGGAATGGATCAGCAAACGCGCGATGATTGCGCCGGATAAACCGTTTCTGACGGAGCCGAACAAGGCTTACAACAACCGGCAATTCAATGAGCGGGTGAATAAGACAGCCCATGCGCTGGGACGGATGGGTCTGGCCAAGGGGATGCGCGTCGCGCTTTTAATGTCGAATTCCAGCGAATTTCTGGAGATATTTTTTGCCTGCGCCAAGACCGGTTTAATCATGGTCCCCCTGAATTTCCGCCTGGCGGTGCCGGAACTGTTATATATCATCCGCGACAGCGCGCCGGAAGTTCTCATCTATTCATCTGAATTCAAAGAGAAAGTTTCCGAAATCAAAGCGGCAGGCGGTGTTCAAAAAACGTATTGCCTGAAGGGGCAGGGGGGAGAAGGCGATCCGGATTTTTCGTCTTATGTCGAAGGTTTTGCAACATCTGAGCCGCCGGAAATCACAGACGTCGATTTGCCCGATCCGCTTTTTATCATGTACACCTCCGGCACCACGGGTGATCCCAAAGGCGCGGTTTTAACCCATCAGAATATTTTATTCGGTGCGATTCATTCGCTGTTGGGTTACGGCGTTGACCGGTCTTATAAATCGCTGGTCGTTGCGCCCCTGTTTCATATCGGCGCCCTGGCGGCGTCCGTAACGCCGATTATTTACGCGGGCGGCAGCATCGTGATCAGCAGCTTTTACAACGCGTCTGAAACGCTCCAGACCATCTGCCGTGGAAAAATCAATTACATGTTCGCCGTGCCGGTGATGTATCAAATGATCGCGGATGCGCCGGAATGGAACGACGCGGATTTGTCGCACGTGCATTTTTTTATTTCGGGCGGCGCGCCGATTCCCCTGCCGGTTATTCGGAAATATCAGGATGAAAAAGGCGTGGGGTTTGTGCAGGGCTACGCGCTCACGGAAACCGGACGGCTCACGTCACTGGATCTGGATGATTCGATCCGCAAGGCGGGGTCGGTCGGCAAGGAAGTGTTTCATGTGAATCTGCGCATTGTCGATGATCAGGGCCGCGATATCCACACGGCGGACCCGGGTGAAATTCTTGTTCAGGGACCGAACGTGTTTCCCGGTTACTGGAATAAAGAAGCGGCAACCGGGGCCGTTTTCAGGGACGGCTGGTTTTGCACGGGCGATATGGGCCGCCGCGATGAAGACGGTTTTGTCTATATTGTGGGGCGAAAAGTGGAAATGATTATTTCCTCCGGTGAAAATATTTATCCGGTGGAAGTGGAGCGGGCGCTCCAGTCGCTGCCCGGGATCAAGGAAGCCGCGGTGGTGGGAATGCCCGATCCCAAACGGGGCGAAGTGGTCGGCGCGTTTGTCATTCCGGAAAAAGACAGCCGGCTGTCGGAGAAGGATGTCTTAAGCGCGCTTTCCGGAAAAATCGCCCATTACAAGATTCCCAAACGGGTATTTTTTGTCGAAGAGTTTCCGCGCAATCAGAGCGGAAAGGTTCTGAAAAGAATTTTAAAAAAACGCGCTGAAAATATATCAGAACAGCCGAATGGATTGTGAAACCGGTCAGTGCCGTTTTCGCTGACGTCTCAATGGCCGGCGCGTCACCCGGATCACGCGTCTTTCAGCCGGGTCGAATGAAATCTGAAACGGATCATTGCCCGGGCCGTTACCCGGGAATAGACTGAAAACAAAGAGGACCTATGCATTTTCTGTTAATTTATCCGAAATGGGAAAAACTCGATCGCCAGACGAGCTTCACCCTGCCGCCGCACGGACCGGTCGTGATGGCGGCCTGCCTCCCTGAGGATGTGGATGTAAAATTTATCGATGAAAACGTTGAACCGGTTGATTTTGACGCAGCCGTCGATTTTGTCGGCATCTCGATGATGCTGACCGCACAGGTCAAACGGGGCTGGGAAATCGCCGACGCGTTTCGCGCCCGCGGTGTGAAGGTTATCTGCGGCGGGATCGCCACGATGCTGCACGCCGAGGAAAGTGAACAGCATGCGGATGCTGTTTTTCTGGGAGAGGCGGAAGGCTGGATGGAACAGGTCTTTGCCGATTTCGAGGCGGGCCGGCTGCAAAAGGTTTATAATTATATGCAGAATTTTCAGCCGATTGAAAGCGTCGGAACGGCCCGGCGCGGTATTTTGAACCGCGGGATGTATAACTACAAGGGCGTGCAAATGGTCGATCTGGTGCACGCCTCCCGCGGCTGCCGCTTTAATTGTTATCCGTGCTGCGTCAACTTTTTAGGCGGCCGGAGTTTTCGTCCGCGGCCTTACGACAAAGTTGTCGAAGAAATGGCCGGCATTAATAACAACCGCCTGTTCATTGTCGATAATTCCCTGGCGCAGGATAAAGACTGGGAGATGGGCCTGTTCAAGGAAATGATTCCGCTGAAAAAGAAATGGTGCTGCCATCCGATTGAAAACGACGATAAAGTCCTGGATCTGGCGGCTCAGGCTGGCGCCTGGTTTGTGTATCAGGCGATTTTTGATTCATCCGATTTTATCCGCGAGCGCGTCAAACGCTATCACGATTACGGCATCGGCGTGGAAGGCAGTATTTTGCTGGGGCTGGATTATCATACGGAGGATTATATCAAGCGACTGGTGGATTTTCTGCTGGAAATCGAACTGGATATGGCGGAGTTTACGGTGCTGACGCCTTTTCCGCACACCCGGACCTTTGACGATCTGCATCGCGAAGGCAGAATTGCTTCATACGACTGGAACCGTTACACCTGCGGCAAAGTGGTGTTTCAGCCGAAGCTGATGACGCCTGAGGCGCTTCAGCAAATGTATTATTACGCCTGGGACACGTTTTATGAAGAAGAGCCGCAGACCTACAAAATGTTTAAAATGCTCAAAAGAGTGGTCGAAAAGGAAAAGCAGGACGGGACCTATCGACAGCGTGTCCGTCCGCAGAGATGATTGGGTGAAAGGAGAATTTGAACCGATGAAGAAAATTGGCAACAAGGCCGCCGTGGTCATCGACGGCGGTCATGTCAGTTTTGAAGATATTCTGGCGGTGGCCGAAGACGGCGTGCCCGTGGTGATCAGCACTGCTGCGGCTTTTGTGAAGCGGATGGGGAAGACGCAAAAAGCATTGATGGACGCGATGCAGAAAGGCGTTGCGGTTTACGGTGTCAACACGGGTTATGGCAAATCCTGCGGCAACCGGATCAACATGAAAACCGCCATGAAAAACGGCTTCAATATTTTCCGCTTTCATGGCTGCGGCACCGGTGATCCGATAGGCATTCCCGAAACACGCGCCGCCATGCTGACCCGCATCATCTGTCTTTCGCGCGGCTACTCCGGCGTGTCGATCGGCTTGCTCAAACAAATGGCGGATTTTTTAAACGAGGGTATTACGCCCGTGGTGCCTTGTGAAGGGTCCGTCGGCGCGTCCGGCGATCTGACGCCCATGTCCTATATCGGGGCGGCGCTCATGGGTGAACGCGATGTGTTCTATCGGGATGACATCATGCCTGCCGCCAAGGCTCTGAAAAAAGCCGGATTGAAACCTTACCGGTATCTGCCGAAAGAACCGCTGTCGATGGTGAACGGCACAACAACCATGACGGGGATCGCCGTCATGGACGTGGGGAGAGCCGAAAGAATTCTGGATGCCGCAATTGTTGCCACAGCGCTCAGTGTTCATGCGATGAAAGGCAACGCCCATCATTATCATCCGGTGATTTCCGGTGCCAAGCCGTTTCCCGGCCAAACCCATGTCGCCGGGAAAATATCCCAATTGCTTACTGCCCGCGTGTCCGCGCGCCGGTTGGAAGACGACGCGCTGGAAACCCTGCAGGACCCTTACTCGCTGCGCTGCGCCCCGCAGGTGCTGGGTGTGCTGGCTGATGCGCTGACCTGGATAAAAAAATGGGTGGAGATCGAAGCCAACTCGTCCAACGATAATCCGATATTTGATCCCGCCACGGGAGAGGTGCTGATGGGCGGCAACTTTTACGGCGGCCATATCGCTTTTGCCATGGACGGACTCAAGGCCGCGCTGGCTTCGGCGGCGGATATGTGCGACCGTCAGATCATGCTGCTGGTCAATCCGAATCTCAACCGGGGACTGCCGGGCGATCTGGTTTTCCAAAACGGCAACGGGCAGGGGCTGCATCATGGTTTCAAGGCCATGTCGATTTCGTCATCGGCGCTGACCGCCGAAGCGCTGAAGGCCACGATGCCCGCCGCGTCTTTTTCGCGTTCGACCGAGTCCCATAATCAGGATAAGGTCAGTATGGGCACGATTGCGGCCCGGGATGCCGAAAGGGTCTGCACGCTGACGGAGCGGGTGGTTTCCATTCATCTGCTGGCGGCGGCGCAGGCGTGCGATATCCGGCAAAACGTCCAGGTCCGGCCGCTTCTTGCCAAAACGCTGCAAAATATCCGGCGGGTAAGCGACCCGGTGACGGAAGACCGGCCGCTTGATGAAGATATTGAAAGAATGTGCCTGGTTATTCGTTACACTGATTTTTTCAGGGGAAAGTCATGAGCGCCGATAAAAAAAGTTTCGAAGTGAAAATCAGCGTGCCGTTTTTTGATCTTGATCCCATGCAGATCGTCTGGCACGGCAATTATCTAAACTATTTTGAGCTGGCCCGCGCGGAGCTTTTTTTGCACTACGGCGTCGATCTCTACTCCTATTATGAACGGGAGAAAATCATTTTTCCGATCATCCGGACGGCAACCAAGCATATTTTCCCGCTCAAGCACCGCGACTGCGTGATCTGTAAAGCAACGCTGGTTGACGCCAATATCAAACTGGTTGTGGATTTTGAAATCCGCAAGACTCAGGACGGCAGTGTCTGCGCCCGCGGACGCACGGAACAGGTTGCGGTGAAAACGCCGGAAATGGAAACCCTGTTTTCCATTCCCCGGGACATTCGCAATCTCCTGGGATATTAACCATGGATGATCTTCTTCAAAAATCATTTGTAGCCGGCGTGGAGCGCGTCATGGCATGGGCGGATTTGCTCGACGCGATTAATGTGTATCCCGTGGCCGACGGCGATACGGGCCGGAATCTCTCCATCAGCCTGTCGCCGCTTCGTTTTGCAGGCGGCGAAAAAGATAAAGTCGTCCGCCAACTGCTGATGGCCGCGCGGGGCAATTCCGGCAACATCGCGTCACAGTTCTTTTCGGCTTTTTACGCCATGGAGGGGGTTCCTCAGCTGAAGACGGCGGTGCAGGAGGGAAATGCCAGAGCCTGGAAGGCCGTCGGTGATCCGAGGCTCGGCACCATGCTCTCCGTCTTTAACGCGCTCGAAGACATCCTCGGCCGGCAGGATTTTGCCTCCGATCCAGCCTGTGCGGATCGGATTATGTCGCATTTGGCGCAGGCCGTGCACGAAACCGGGAACATATTGCCGAAATTAAAAGAGGCAGGCGTCGTGGACGCGGGCGCCCTGGGTATGTATATTTTTTTCGAAGGTTTTTTCCAGACGCTTTGGGGCCATGCCGATCATTTTCGTCCGGTGACGGATATCTTCCGGGGCCGCCTGAAAATTTCATCCACGTTTCATGAGATCTCGGAATCCGGTTACTGTGTTGACTTTGTGGTAAAGGCTGATACGTCGACCGCCGAGCTGGTTAAACTTGCAGGCGGCCAGGACAGCGCCGTCATCATTCACGAAGGCGATCTCTACAAGATCCACCTGCATACGGACGATAAGGAAAAGATCAAAGCTCAAATGAGCGCATTCGGCTCTGTGATGAACTGGGAGGATGATAATCTATCCGCGCAAATCACGCGGTTTTTGAATGCACCCGCCGAGTCCGGGCTGCATATCATGACGGACGCCGCTGGGTCGCTGACCCGTGACGATGCGAAGCAGTATGGCTTTACGCTTTTAAACAGTTATCTCAATGTCGGCGAAAAGTCGCTGCCCGAGACCTGCTTTCATCCCGACGAACTCTACCGCACGATGCTTGCGGGAACAAGGGTTTCCACGTCGCAGGCTTCCGTATTTGAAAGGCACGAGCATTACGCCGCGGCGACGGCGCGGTTTGAAAAGGTTCTTTATCTCTGTGTCGGGTCTGTCTTTACAGGCAACTATAGCGTGGCCCTCGATTGGAAGAAGGATCATGATCCGGAAAACAGACTTCAGGTGATTGATACGGGGGCTGCGTCAGGCAGGCTGGGCGCCATAGTTCTCGCGACACAGAAATATCTGACGCAAACCGGCGATATGGAAAAAACGCTGGCCTTTGTGAAAAAAGCGGTGGAAACCTGTGAAGAATATGTTTTCCTGGAAAAACTCCAGTATCTCGCCCAGGGCGGCAGGCTTTCCAAGACGGGCGCTTTCTTTGGCGATATGTTGAAAATGAAGCCGGTGATTTCCCCTCAGCCGGAAGGCGCCAGAAAAGTCGGCGTGGTGAGAAACCGTAAAGACCAGATCAAGATGGCGCTCGCAAAACTGGCGGCGTCGCTGACCCGCGAATCGCATGCGCTGATCATGCTGGAATATTCGGACAATGCCGGGGAGGTGGCCCGGTTTCAGGAAGTGGTTCGGAAACTTTATCCGCAGGCGGAGATCATTTTGCAGCCTCTTTCTTTAACCTCGGGGGCGCATATGGGGCCGGGGACGTGGGGAGTCGCTTTCTTGCCGTTGGCGACTCCGTAAAAATGTCCATCTGCGGCGTTGCGCTGCGCATGAGTCGCTGCGGCGTATAACCTGAAGGTCACGCGTGAATATACGCCTCACTCCCCATTACTCGCGCGCCTTGCAGCTGGAACATTTTACGAAGCCGCTGAATTTAGAGAAAAGAAAAAAAAGAGGAAAATGAATCAAAAAATAAATAGCGAAAAACAAGCGACGAACGACGAACGACGAGATACGCTTCACGAGATGCGAACGACGAGAAATGTCGGCCGCTTTGCTTTTATTATTCCGGTTTACAACCATGCCGCAACGGTGGCGCAGGTCATTAAACAGGCGCAGGCGTTTGGTTATCCTGTTTTTGTTGTGGATGACGGATCGACTGACGGAACGGCGCAGCGCCTGGCGGAAATCAAAGACATCCATTTGCTGCGCCACGAAAAAAATCAGGGCAAGGGTGCGTCGATACTGACCGGTTTTATGGCCGCATCGGGCGTGGCCGATTACGCGATTACAGTCGATGCGGACGGCCAGCACTATCCTGAAGATGCGTTGAAGTTGATTAACGCCATTCCCGCAAAAAAACGTCCTATGGTTATTGGAGCGCGCGAGGGCATGACCGCGGCCCTGGGGGCTCACATTCCCTGGACCAGCCGTTTCGGCCGGAAGTTTTCCAATTTCTGGGTCCGGCTGTCCGGCGGGCCCATGCTTTCGGATTCACAAAGCGGCATGAGAATTTATCCGCTGCCGGAAGCCTTGAGTCTCCATACGCGGGCGCGGCGTTTTCAATTCGAAGTGGAAATTCTGGTGCAGGCCCATAGAAAGGGCATTCCGATTATCGAAAAGCCGGTGCGTGTGGTTTACAATCCTGACGGATCAAGAATTTCCCACTTCCGTCCGTTTGTCGATTTTTTACGCAACTCCAAAACATTTACGCGTCTGATTTTCACCCGGATATTTTCCCGGCATTGAGCTTACAATTGCTGCTTGAATTTACAGGATGCCATGTGGTACCTTGTAAACCAGCATGGATGTTGTGTCGCCGTGCCATAAGCAAGCAGGGGAGATAAAATATTGCCGGTTGCTGAAGTTTCCAGACAGGATTTATTCAAAGCCTGTGAATCACTTTTCGGAACGGATATCGACGTGTCGATCGAGTTTCTGCGATATCTGAAACCGGCCGGTGTTAAGGCGGCTTATCGCAAGAAAGCGATGGAGACGCATCCCGACCGCGCGGCGGTGATGGATGGACAGGCCGATTTCATGGCGGACCGTTTTAAAGAGATCAGTCTGGCCTATCAGCTGTTGCAGGAATTCATGGCCGCTCCCTGGAAGTATTCGCTTACGGAAGGCGGGACCCTTTACGAGCGAAAGCGGCCGCCCATGCGTCCGGCTGCCCGCGGAAAAACGTCCAGCGTTAAAGTGGAGCCGCTCTATACGGGCCGGATGCCGTCAAGAAGGCTTTTATTCGGCCAGTATCTTTACTATGCGGGCCATGTTTCCCTTTCCACGCTCATTAAAGCGATTGTCTGGCAGCGATTGCAGCGGCCGTCCGTCGGGGCCATTGCTGTAAGCTGGGGCTGGCTGGAAGGCGGCGACATTGTGGATATTCTGCGCTGCAGAAGGTATGGCGAAAAATTCGGCGAATGCGCTTTCCGGCTGGGGCGCCTGTCGCGGTATCAATTAGCGCGTCTGCTGGAAAAGCAAAAGCAGGTGCAGCCGTTAATCGGGAAATATTTCCTGGAGGAAAACATCCTGTCGTCCGTCGATTTATTCAAACGCATTGTCGATATGAAAATGCACAATAAGAAATTCTGGACATATTAAAAAACGTAAAGCGCATCTCGCTTGCCGCCCGCACGCGTGCCCTTCAGGGTATCAGGTCATCAGGGCAGGGTGGTGAAGCGTCGCTCGTCTTTCCTTCCTGCCGCTCATTCCGTATGATCGGGTGCCTTCTTCAGGCTTTTAAATTTTTTTAGAATATTCAGAAAAAAACCGTTGAATTGATTCTTGCGTTTGACAGGATCCGGTTGCTTCAATGGAGCATCCTTCCGTGCATCCTCGTCAGGCTCCGCGGCGGACGGCTCAGCCACAGGTTTAACCTCCGGTTTTCGCAGGAAATGCAAAAATTTTTGAAAAAAGCCGTAAAACTTATTTTCATGGTTGACTTGTCCGGTCTTGGGGGCGTTTAGCTGCAGCAGGTAATCGTAAAAGACTTTTCCTTCATTAAAATCCGGATTCAGTCTTATGGCGTTTCCCAGAAACTTCTCCGCCTTGTCCGCATTTCCCGCCTCAAAATGAGCGCGCCCCATATTGTAATACAGGTTTTCATCTTCCGGCGAGAGCATGATGGCATTGGCATAGTTTTTAACGGCTTCCTCAAATGATTTGTCCGTGCGGCACTGCATGCCGATATCGTTATAGTGGAGCACGACGGCTTCCCGGATATCTTCGCTTTCGCCGATGATCTCCATCGCCTGCGGCAGTTTTTCCTGATCGATAAACGCTATGGCCTGCACGATTTTTTTGCGCTGCTGGTCCTGCTGCCTCTGTTTCTCCCGGTCGATTTCCAGTCTCTGTGTTTCGGCGGCCTCTTCATCTTTTTTAATGCGTTCAACAATATCTTCTTCCTGGGCGACGATCATGCTCTTGATAAATTCCAGGTTGGTTTCCAGGTCGGTATCGCCAAACGACACCATGCCGAAAATTTCCTGGAATTTCTTGTGCGCCGAAAGGTTTCTCAGGAAGAGTTCAATGCTTTGATGCAGTTCGTTCTTTTCTTTTTCGGTTTTAGGAATGGCCGTTGTTTTTTCTATGACTTCTTTAAATCCGATGAGGCAGGCGGCAATTTTGCTCTGTTTGAGCTGCATCTCGCATTGATGGAATCGATGGAAAAGTTCAGTGATGTTGGAAATTTTGGAAGCCATGTGTTTCCTCTCCCCGGTTACGGCAGGTAAATGGAAAATACGCCGCCGCCCATGCTGCCGCCGTTAACGATGGAAATAAAACCTTTTTTGTTCTGATTGACGTGCATGGCGGCAACCATCATGGAAAAATACAGGCCCAGTCCGGTGCTGCCGGTTTTGAAATCGATTTCATGCTTAAACTCGGGGTGTTTGTTTTCGTTGATCAGCATGGTTGACGGATAGCCTCCGCCGTCATCTTCAATCTGGATAACCAGATAGCCGTTGTCCGTCGATGCTTTTATTTTAACCGTGCTTTGCGCATAGCGGAAAGCATTATTGATAATGTTGTCCAGTACGCCCTCGACCAGATTGCGGTCGAATGCCCGGAAAAGACCGTCTTCACATTCCGTGAAAAGCTTGATCCCGCGGGAGTCCAGAAGAATTTCATGGGCAACGGCGACATCTTCCAGGAATTCACCGATGGCGTGGTAATCCATGTTGGCGACAAGCTGTGATTTTTCGGCTTTGTAAAGCGAAAGCAGCCGGATCAGACTGTTGTTTAAACGTTTAATTTCGTATTGCAGCATGTAGAATTCAGTATATCGCTCACAGTTCTGTTCGCGGCAACTGGCAATGATGTCTTCCAGATTGTTAAATAAAATGCCCAGGGAATTTTTTGTGTCGTGCAGGGTTGACGCCAGGATGTCGGCAAAGCTTATCTTATTTTCCATTTTTACTCCTCGGCGGAGAGTTCTCGATACATGGTCAGAAGCGCGGCAAAATCGGCGTAACTTTCGTCAATTTTCCGCACTCTGTCAAGATATGTTTTTGCCTGAGCGAGACGATCCTCATGGATGCCCCGTTCTTTCATATAAAGCATCAGGACATGGGCGGCATTGGCGTTGATGATTTTATTTTCCGGCAGATGATCGGCCGCCTTTTCAAAATAAGTGATGGCTTCTGCAATATTTCCATCCTGAGCCAGTTTCACGCCCTTATTATTGAGCTCGATGATTTCATCCCGCGTGGTTTCAATCAATGCTTCGCCCTTTTCAGCCATTCCCATTTCCTTGAAAACGGCGCGGATATTATCCAGGACTTCGTCGTTGTCGTGATTGCTCTCCACGATACTTTTAATGAGGGCTGTCCCTTTTTCCGTTTCTCCCGCTGCCAGATAGGCCTCGGCCAGGTCAAGCGCCAGATTGCCGGGGATATCGCCATCCAGCTCTGCCGCGGTTTTTTGCGCAGTGGCCAGAGAGCGCCTGGCCTCGTCGGTTTTATTCATTTTGGTATAAACGTAACTTTCGGCGACGCTTAAGTGCAGGCGTGTATCACTGTTGTCCGGAAATTCATGAAGCGCGTTTCCCAGTACTTTCAGCCCCTCCTGCGGCGCGTCGCAATGAACCAGCGTCTTGGCCAGGTTGGTGTAGTCGGAGGGATTCTTGAAACAGGAATGCTTGCCCTGATCCACCGCGCTTTTGAAAGAGGTTTCGGCTGTAGTGAAATCTTCATTGCGATAGGCCAGGCTGCCGAGATTTTTATGCCTCAGCAGGGCTCTTGGTGAAATTTTAACGGCGTTCATCAGCACTTGCTGCGCTTCAAGGGGGTTGTGCATTTTGATCAGGGTTTGGGCGAGATAATCATAGGCGGTCATGATTTTATTGTTTTGAGCGATGATATGCTCAAAAATATTTTTTGCCCGCTCATAGTTTCCCAAAAGAAAGTCTGTACGGCCTCGTCCCAGCTGAGCCCAGGGCACATTGCCCATCAGCAGAATTTTATCGTAAAATTCCGCAGCTTCCTTATAGGCTCCTTTTTTAAGAAGGACTTCGCCCTTGAGTCTCATGATTTCGGAAATATTGCCCGGCTTTTGCGTGAGCAGTTCATCGCAGAGGTGAATCGCGCGGTTGAAGTCGTTTTCCGTAATGGCTGTTTCAATGTCCCGCAGGTTGAGTTTTTTTGCAGCGATGTTTTTAATTCTGTTGACCAGCACTTCTCTGGCGAACGGTTTCATGAGATAATCATCAGGTTTATATTCTATCGCCCCCATGATCATTTCCGTCGTGTTTTCGGCTGTCAGCATAATGAAAATGGTGGAGGAATTGATGTACCCGCGGAATTTACCTTCTTCCAGCACCTGCTGCCCGTTTTTTCCGGGCCCCAGATTGTAGTCGCACAGGATAATGTCGAATCGGCGGACAGCCATCAGTTTGACGGCATCTTCGCCGGAGGCGGCGTCATCGATAAACAGGATGCCCAGTGAACGCATCATATTTTTGACGGTCAGACGAAAATTAAAAAAATCGTCGACAATCAGAACTTTTTTCGTTTTTAAACTGATTTGCGGTTTGCTTTCCTGTTTCACTTTAAACCCGATATGGAATATTATTTATGCATAGTAAGAGTAGCATAGCTTGCAGAAAAAAAATACCCCCCGGGAAGGGATCGCGGAGGGTATTGAGTTCCAGATGTGCCGTCTTTGTCGATCCGGCTGGAATCACTTTAAAATTTATTTCGGCCTCAGGCTGAAAATCATCAGGCAGGCCGCTGTATTATTTTTATTGTTCGATTCCGCCATCCTGAGTATTCTTCGAACACTCCAGAAACTCTTTGATTAAATCATCGACATTTATTGAAGAAATCTTTAGCAAATAAATAAAAAAACAATGAATAAATAATACTTTGATATTATTGCTGAAATAAATAGTATCAACCTTTTTGTTTTTAGCTTGCCAGTGCCCCGGAAATATGGTTAAAAAACCGCAGGGTAAGTAAAAAAATATCCAGAGATTCTAAAGGTTTGCATGCCGCCGCAAAAATACTCCATAAAATGGTCGATTGTTATTATTGCTGCTCTGGTTGTCGGACTGCTTTTTTTCTGGGAAACCACCCACTTAAAAATTTCAACCGACATTCTGGAATCCATGCCGCAAAACGATCCGGTGCTGGCTTCTGCACGCCGGGTGATCAGCCGGTTGCCCATCCAGGATAAAATTTTTATTGATCTGGAACAGAAGGGAAATGACCGCGACAAACTCGTTCGCGCGGCGTCTCTTATTACAGTCCAGTTAAATAAGAGCGGATTATTTACCAAAGTCGGCGTAAGCGACGAGGCAGAAAGTTTTCCTGAACTGATCGCACATGTTCATAACAATCTGCCGTCGCTGTTCAGCGCGTCCGATCTGGAACAAAAAATTCAGCCGCTGCTCACACCGGAAAATATCCGGGTGGCCGTGGCCCGGAACCGGCAGAGTCTGGAGCAATTGGAAGGGATTGGCCGGGCCGACATGATGGCCAAAGACCCTTTGGGAATGTCCTCTGTAATTCTGGGGCAAATGTCTCTCCTGATGCCGGCCAATAAAGCGCAGTTTTATCAGGGGCAGCTCATTTCCGCCGACGGCCGGCACGCGCTGATTATTGCCCGGATATCCGGATCGGGAACGGACACGGCCAAAGCCGCTCAAATTGAAAAACTTCTGGATGATTGCCGAAAAACGCTCGGGGGCAATGCGGATTTCAAAGATCAATATGTCCTGACGTCGGTGGGTGCCTATCGCGCCGCGCTGGATAACGAAACCATTGCCAAGCGCGACGTGCAGTTGGCCATCATTTTAACGACCGTGTGTATCATTCTTCTGATCATCTTCGCTTTTCCCCGGCCGCTCATCGGGCTTCTGGCGCTGTTGCCTTCCACCGTGGGGGCCATTGCCGCTTTGTTTGTTTGTTCTTTTTTGTTCAAATCCATGTCCATACTGTCTATTGGTTTCGGCGGCGCTATTATGGGCTTTACTGTTGATATGGGAATCGCGTATCTGCTTTTTCTTGATCAGCCTCATACCACCTATGGCAAACAGGTGGCGCGCGAGGTCTGGTCGGCGGAGTTCATGGCAACGGTGACTACTGTTGGCGCCTTCCTGCTGCTTTTGATCAGCGACTTTAAAATCCTGGCCGAGATCGGCGTTTTTTCCGCGCTGGGTGTCGCTTTTGCCCTGGTTTTTGTTCATTTTGTATTTCCAAAAATATTTCCAGCCATGCCGCCTGCAAAACGCCGGACCAACCCTTTCCTTCTCAATGCTGTTCTCAAAATTGCCGCCCCCGCGAAATGGAAACTGGCAGCCGCGATTATCTTCGGTTTGGTTATGCTGGTTTTTGCCAAGCCGGTTTTTAATGTGGATCTGCAGGCTATGAATTCAGTAAGCAAGGATTCGATCAACGCCGAAAAAAAATTACAGGAAACCTGGGGAAATCTTTCCGGCAAATGTTACATTCTTCTGGAAGCGGCAGGCATGGGCGAATTGCAGAAAAAAAATGAACAATTGATGGCGCTCCTGGCCTCTGACGTGGAGAAGGAAAAACTTGCCCCGGTATTTCTGCCATCCGTTTTATTTCCATCCCAAGAATCGGCTCAAAGTCATTTTGCCGCCTGGCAAGGGTTCTGGAACAAAGATCGTGTGGCTGCATTGAAGCGTGACCTGGATGCGTCGGCGCGGGAAAACGGCTTCGCGCCCGATGCGTTTGACCCCTTCTGGAAAATCGTTCATCAGAGAGATTCCGGTGTCTTCGAAATGCCGGAAAAATATTTTGAAATGCTGGGCGTTGCCAAAAGTCCGCAAGGCTTCACGCAATTGAGTCTGCTTACCGCCGGAAAAAATTATAACGCGGATGATTTATTCAACAGAATTTCCGCCGCGGGGCTCGTTAAACTCTTCGACGCTGATTTGTTCAACAAGAGGCTTAGCGATGTCCTGAAAAATCTCTTTCTGGAAATCGCTCTTATCATCAGCGTCGGATTGATTCTCATTACCTTCCTGCATTTTCTGGACTGGCGTTTGTCGCTTGCGGCACTGGCGCCGGTTGTCTTTGCACTCTGCGCCACGCTGGGCACATTGAAGCTTATCGGTCATCCGCTCGATATCCCCGGTATTATGCTGTGGATTATCATTTTGGGCATGGGGGATGATTACGCGCTTTATTACATCTGCCATTATCAGCGCAATTTTGATGAAAAACTTCCGGGCATGCAGACCATCAAATTTTCGATGTTTCTGTCGGCCTTCACCACACTAATCGGTTTCGGCGTTTTGATTTTTGCCAGCCACCCGCTCTTGAAGAGCATCGGAATTGTCTCATTTTTAGGCATCGGCTATGCGTTAATCGGGGCCTACTTTATCCTGCCGGTTTTGATGGCAAAAATATTTGCGCCCGTTCAATATCCGTCAGGCGAATTTGAGATCGGTTCCAAAGAGCATCTGAAGCGCACGCTTTTACGCTACCGGCATTTACCCGGTTATCCGCGGATTTTTGCCCGGTTGAAAATTATCATCGATCCGATGTTTCGGGAACTGGACCAATATGTGAAAAATCCCCGCAGGATTTTCGATATCGGCTGCGGCTATGGCATTCCGGCCACGTGGCTTCTGGAAATTTATCCTGACGCAAAAGTCTTCGGTCTGGAGCCGGATGAAGAAAGAGTGCTGATTGCCAACCGTGTGATCGGAACGCGCGGATGTGTGCAGGTCGGACGCGCGCCGGATTTACCGGACGTGGAAGGCAGCGTGGATTATGTGATGATGCTGGACATGCTGCATCTGATTACCGATGAAGAGTTGCAACTTGTTTTACGGAGGATTTACGGTAAACTCGAAAAGGGCGGCACCCTGCTGATCCGCGCAACCGTTCCCTCGGCAAGGAGGGTTCCGTGGAAGCGCTGGATTGAAGGCGCGCGCGTCAAGTGGACAGGCATGCAGGAGCGTTTCCGCAGCGAAGACGAAATTGCCGGTTGGATTTCCGCCGCCGGATTTGATGTCAAAGTTTTCAACTCGCCAACAGCCGGCATAGAAGAAAAATGGTTCGTGGGGAAAAAAGTTATTGGACCGAAGGATGAAGGCTGAAGCCTGAAGGTAAAACGCAGGGGGCGGGATCTTACCCGCCTCCGGGAGAATGTCTTGATGGGTCATTGATAAGATAAGAATATCTAAAACAAGCAGAGGAGGTGCAAAGATGTATGAGCAGAAACCCTGGTTGAAGTTTTATCAGAATGTGCCGCACACGATTGATTATCCCCGTGTCACCATGTATGAAGCGCTTCTGCAGACGGCGCGGGAAAAGCCCGAAGCCGTCGCCTACGATTTTATGGGCACCACATCCACCTACCGCAAGTTTATTTCCGAAATTGACCAGTGCGCCGACGCACTTTCCGCGCTGGGCCTTAAGAAAGATGATCGGATCACCATTTCCATGCCGACCTCCCCGCAGGGTATCATCTGCTTTTATGCCGCCAACAAACTGGGCGCCGTAGCCAGCATGATCCATCCTCTGTCCACGGCCAAAGAAATTGAATTTTATCTTAACGTGGCCAAGAGCCGCTTCGCCCTGACGCTCGACGCTTTTTACGCCAAATTCAAAGAAGTGCAAAAAACAACGCCGCTCACAACACTGATTCTGGCCCGGATTCCTGATTATCTGGGCCTTGTCAAACGGATTGGCTTCAATCTCACCAAAGGCAGGCTCATTCCCAAAGTGCCCGAAGACCCGATGGTCAAATGGTGGGCGGATCTGATGAAAGGAAAGTACCCCAAAGTGCCGCAGGTGAAAATGGACACGGACGATCTGGCCGTGATTCTGTATAGCGGAGGCACCACGGGCGTGCCCAAGGGGATCATGCTGTCCAACATGAATTTCATCTCCGAAGGCAAGCAGGTGTCGGAGTGGGGAAAACTGGACGACGCCACATCCGTGCTGGCCATTTTACCGATCTTTCACGGTTTCGGTCTCGGCGTCTGTATCAATGCCTGTTTTATGGGCGGCGGTAAAAGTATTCTTGTTCCTATCTTTACGCCGGAGACCGTTGCCGATTTAATTCGTTCACGAAAACCATCTTTTGTTATCGGCGTCCCCACGCTCTTTGACGCCCTTTCCCGCAATCCCAAGATGCATAAAGCGGATTTGAGCTGCCTTCGGGCGACCTTTTCCGGCGCCGATGCCTTACCCCGGCCCGTGAAAGAACGCTTTGAAGACATGGTCAAAAAGCAGGGCGGCAATGTTCAACTCCTGGAAGGCTACGGGCTCACCGAAGCCGTGACCGCCATCATGGCCACTCCCCTTGGCTGCTATCGCGAAGGCAGCATCGGCATACCTTTTCCGGACATGCTGGCCAAGATCGTCAAACTGGACACAATCGAAGAAGCGGCGCTTGGCGAAGAAGGTGAAATCTGTGTCGCCGGTCCCGCCGTGATGATGGGCTATCTCGACTCGCCCGAGGAGACCGCCAATACCCTGAAGACGCATGCCGACGGACGGATCTGGCTGCACACCGGCGATATCGGTTCGATGGATGCGGACGGATTCTTTTATTTCAAACTGCGGCAGAAGCGGATGATCAAATCTTCCGGCATGAACGTCTATCCCGCGCAGGTGGAAGAACTGCTCTACAAACATGACAAAGTGCGGGATGCCTGCGTGATCGGCGTGCCGGATGAGGCTCAGGTTCAGGCGGTGAAAGCGTTTGTTGTTTTAAAGAATCCATCCGACGCGAGCCCGGAAACGGAGAAGGAATTGATTAACTATTGCCGTGAACATCTGATCAAGTGGAGTTGTCCGCGGCAAATAGAGTTCCGCAGCGATCTGCCCAAAACCCTGGTCGGCAAAGTGGCCTTCAACACGCTGGAAAAAGAAGAAATCGCCAAGCTGAAAGCCGAGGGAAAGTTTGCCGGATAATAAGGAAAATGTTTGGCCGGGTCTGTTTGACCCGGCCAAACAGAGTAAATGCATCCGGTTTATTCCTTTTAATTATTATTTTGGTTTTTAAGAACGCTCATAAAAATATCCACGAGTTCGGGATCGAACATTTTCCCCTTCTGCTCTTCAAAAAACTGCAGGACCTGGCCGCTCTCCCATGCTTTGCGATAAGGCCGGTCTTCCGTCAGCGCGTCATAAACATCGGCAATGCAAATGATCCGGGCAAAAAGAGGGATATTCCTTTCTGAGACACCCGCCGGATAGCCCTGCCCGTCCCAGCGTTCATGATGATGGAGAATCCCCGGAAGAATCGTTTCATAGGAAGGAATGGAGGAGATGATTTCCGCTCCCGCCCGCGGATGCTTCTTGACGACGGCGAATTCTTCATCGTTCAGTTTTCCCGGCTTATCGAGAATCTGCTCCGGGACGGCGATTTTACCGATGTCATGGAGAATGGCCGAAATGGACAGGACGTGCATCTCTTCATCATTCAAGGGAAGGCCGCGGCCGATGGCCTCCGCGAACTTCGTGACCCGTTCACTGTGGCCCGCGGTCCAGGGAGACTTGGCATCAATGGCTCGAGTCAGAGCAATCAGAATCCCCAGCAGCAGATTTTCTCTTTCGCGGGTTCCGTCAATAATCCGGGAAGCCATGGTGTTCAAGGACTTTGCCAGCATGCCGATTTCGTCTTTCCGATCTGTTGTAAACCGGCGCTCATATTGTCCGGAAGCGATGGTTTCCGCTTCCCGGGAGAGTTTTTCTATAGGCCGCGCAAGCCGGAAACTGAAGAGATGACCCAGTGTGTGTGAAATAACGAGCAGCAGAACGAAGAAAAGAACCGCTTTGGAAATGTTCCTTTGCAGCATTTTAAGGAAACCCATCCGATGGATGTCAAAAGAAATAATCTGCGTATAGCCGCCGTGCCCGGGACTGATATTGATTTTGACATTAACCGTGTCTTCGGCGCCGTAGAAGAAAAGTGATGATGTTTGAATTCTCTTTGTTTTAGCTTTATCCAGCGATTGGGAAAAGACAGGATCAACGACGGTTTCTGACTGAACGGCGCCCTGCGCATCCTTATAGGTATGCCGCCAGATCCCGTCCTTTTGAAAATAAAGGTCATATTTTAACGACGGAAAAATACCCTGCAAAACTTCCGCGGTTTTCTCAATATTCATCATGCGCTGGTCGATGATTTTAAAGAGTTCGCCTTCCTTATCGGCGATATCATCCCTGGAGAGGGATGCGAGGTACTGTCCGACCGATTCCGATGTCACTTTAATGAAGGTGTTTGTCGAAGAGACGGCCAGAAAAATAAAAACCGCATAGCCGATGAGCAGACCGAAAATGGTAAAAGAGAGTGTCAACTTCCTGGCCAGGGACGGTTTCCAGAAAGTTAAGAAATCCCTTACTGTTGTTTTGAATGGTGGATTGGCCATGGCGCTGCGGAATCATCGTCCCTTTCCTGAATAAATTTAACGATACCATAACATGAAAGGTTTTACTTAAAAAATGCTTTTCTGCCTGCGGGCGGAAAATAATTGATTGAATAACTGGCAAAATTATATTTAATACGGTCAGTAAAACAACTGCATTGGCGGTTCATCGCGGGGATCAGGAAATGTCATGAAGAAATTGACTTACAAAATAGCGCTTTTTCTTTCCCATAAACTGGGGCTGTGGTTTTTTCAAACTTTTTCCTGGTTTATTGCCACCGGGTATTTCTTTCTGTTTCCGGCGCGGGTGGCGGACAGCTTGAAATTCTACCGTGCGCTGTTTGCCGGCCGCGGATTTTTTTATCATCTCTATTGCGTCTGGAAGCAGTTTCATAATTTTACCGATGTTTATGTTCATCGCTTCATACCCTGGGCCGGCGAAGAGGCTGAATTTATCCGGGAGGGCTGGGAGCATCTGGAAGAAGCCGTGGCCGGCAAGACCGGCGCGATTGTGGTCATGTCGCATATCGGCAACTGGGAACTGGCGGCGCAAAGGCTCAACCGGAAAGGCCTGCCGATCATGCTTTACCTGGGCGCCAAACATAAAGAGCAGGTTGAAAAACTGCAAAAGGACAAACTGGCCGAGGCGGGCATCAGGGTTGTGACCACCGGCGAGAAGGAAAAATCGCCTTTCGCCCTGCTGGAAGGGATTAATTTTCTGCGCGAAGGCGGCATTGTGTCCATGACAGGCGACCGGCTCTGGGGAGAGCAGACTTCGGTTGTCGTCGATTTTCTGGGTCATGAGGTGCGTCTGCCGGACACCCCGCATTTATTTGCCCTGATGACGGGTGCGCCGTTGATGACGTTCTTTGTATATCAGGAGGTGGAAGGGGTTTATCATATCAAAGTATCCCGGGGGCGCAGGGTGCGTGCCGCGACACGCGCGGATCGAAAGAAGGCGGTGCTTGCATCCGCGCAGTCCTATGCCGACGATCTGGCCTGTTTCGCGAAAGCGCATCCCTTCGAGTGGCATCATTTCGAGCCATTTCTGGGTGAAAAGATAAATAAGTAAAAAAGGATCAGGATGATAAGGGTAAACGCTCAACAAAGAAAACGCATCGCGCTGGTTCATCCGCGGGGGTTCAACTGGTTTCGAGGCTCGCGCGACATCACCGATATCGCCAACCGCATGGTGCCGCAGGGTATGCTGTCCATCGCGGCCTGGCTGCAAGGCGACGGACACGATGTGTTCGTCTATGACTGTCTGGGACCCGGCGCCCCGGTGAACATTGACCGGCAGGTGAAAGAGATTCTGGCGTTTCAGCCCCGGATGGTCGGATTCTCCACCACCACCTCGTCATTCCCCGATGCCGCCGAGCTCGCGCAAAAGATCAAAGAACAAAATCCGTCTATCATCACCGTTTGCGGCGGCGTTCATGTCTCCGCGCTTCAGGAAAAGCTTTTGGCGCTGTATCCTGCCTTTGATTATTTTGCGGCGGGTGAAGGCGAAGTCACGATGAGCGAGCTTGCGGCAGGCGTTGATCCGGCCTGCATATCCGGCCTGATCCGCAGGGAGGCGGGCGTGGCCATCGCCAATGAACCCCGGGCGCAGATAGCCGATCTCGATTGCCTGCCGTTTCCCGCTTATGAAAAACTCGTAGGCTTTCCCCGTGACTACCATTTGCCGCTGTTCAGTTACAGACAGACACCCGGCGCGACAATGATCACCTCGCGCGGCTGCATGTTTCAATGCTCCTACTGCGACCGTTCCGTTTTTCAAAAAGGTTTCCGCTACAACTCGGCGGCGTACATTTACGAACACATGAAATACCTGCGCGATAAATTCGGCGTGCGGCATGTCAATATTTACGATGATCTTTTTACCGCCAACCGGAAACGCATTGTGGAGTTTTGTGAAAAAATGGCGCGCTTCCCTCTGGGGATGAACTTCAACTGTGCCGTGCGCGTGGGCTACACGGATGATGATTTATTAAAGATGCTGAAGGATGCCGGGTGTCTGATGGTGTCGCTGGGGATTGAATCGGCGGACCCGGAAATGCTCATGCGCCACAAATCCGGCGTGTCGCTTGCCGGCGTGCGCGACACCGTGCAACGAATTCAGGCCGCGGGCTTACGCGCCAAGGGGCTTTTCATGATGGGACTGCCGGGTGAAACCGAGGCATCGATTAGGCGGACGTCCGACTTCATCATCGAACTGGGGCTCGACGACATGAACATGGCCAAGTTTACGCCGTTCCCCGGCGCGCCGCTGTGGTCAACGATCCGCGATGAAGGAACTTTTAACGAAGACTGGCGGCTGATGAACTGCCTGAATTTTGTTTTTGTGCCGCGCGGCATTGCATCCCAGGAAAAACTGGATCACCTTTACAACGAACACGTCAAACGCTTTTATTCCGATCCCGCCTGGCGCAAAAGATTCCGCGCCCGCCTCTGGGAGCATCGCAAAAGCCTGCTCTATCTTTTACGCCATCTGCCGTCGTTCTGGTCGGCCAAAAATCAGTTTGAACCGGATAAATAATCAGGGACGATTGAATGGAGCTGGACGACTGTTTCATTGAGGGGTCAGCGGTACGGCGAGCAGCGTTTTCCAATGTTCGCGCCATCCCCGGGCATGGCCGGCATTCTCGACGACGGTTATCCCGCTTTCATCCCGACGGCCTTGGCGCTTCAAAAAAGATTGGGCGATGCGGAGGGGAACGACCAAATCCCTTGCGCCGACAAAATGCCGCTGGGGAAGTTTCCGGAGTTTTTCAGCCGCGTCCATCGGGTTTGGCGAATCCTTCAGGGGGCTGACATGATGGTAACGGTTGATCGCCTCCGGATCAAGGTTCCCTGCCACAGTCCTCAGGCTGATCACATCGTTGCGCTGTGCGGCAATCAGGACACTGATGGCCGCCCCGCCGGAATAGCCGATGAGGTGGATCTCCTTTGCCCGGGCCTGTTCGCGAAGCACGTCAATGGCTTTATTGATTGCCGGGACGACCGGACCTGCAAAACGTTTTTCCGACCAGTAAGCCTTATTACAGCCCGGGATGCCGGAAGCGGCATATTGCCCGGGACGCGCCAGATAGGCCACATTGGCCGCCGGGTCTTCTCCGGCCAGCTCCAGCACAAGCGGGGTTTTGGGTGTGGGATCATCCGAAAGCCAGGTGCGGGAGTGCCACGCCGCCCCATCCCCCTCGATGTAAATATGCAGAGGCTCGCCCTCGCTTGTGTATTTCGCGTAGGCGGTCAATGTAAATGATGCGGTTTTGATATAGGATTTCTGAAGGTTTGCCGCAGCGGCCACCCGGTCAGCCGCTGCGTACCGTCCGTTTTGCGGCGAGAGGGTTGCGCATCCCGTTGCCAAAAGCAAACCAAGCGATAAAAGCAGCAGAACAGTTGATTTAGAACTCATACCGCACATTGATCCATCCGTTGTGGCTGTAAAAATCCGGCTTTATTTCGAAATCATAGTTAAGCGACACCGACCAGTTGGCCTGGGTCATGACGATCAGCTTTGCGCCGAGATTCCCGCTCGATCGCGGCGGGTCGGACCCTTTCGAGACAAACGAAGCGCCGCCGCCGGTGAATGTCGAGGTGGTCTGCTGCGCATCTCCCGCGAAGTCATACAACCATTTCGCATGCAGCTCGGGAGTGATCCGGCAGCTTTTTCTCAGGATCGGGTAGACAATCTTTGTCCCCAAACCGGTCCGGAAGAGGTCATAGTGCTGGCGGTCCATGATCAGGTTCAGGTCGCCGGCGCCCGTTTCCGTGTAGCCATCCAGCTGCAGCCGCATCACCTGGAGCGACATCAGAGGCGTCAGAACAAAACCCCCGCTTTTAAAGTCATATCCGCCTTCCAGATAACCGGAATACTGATGTCCTCCGTAATCACCTTTTGCCGTGCGGTCGATCACGCCGAAGGCAATATGCCGCGAGGCGTTATACCGGTTGTAGGCGAAGGACAGGACGGCGTTGAGATAAAAGTCGTCCCGGGCCAGACTGCCATAAAGGCTGCCCTGGTAACTGTCGGCGTCGGTGCGGGTGTTCACATCCTGCGTCGTCACGCTGTTCTGCGCGAACCCGCCGCTGAAGCCCGCGATGACATGGTCGAAAAGATAAGTGTCATACCCGACGGAGACACCCCGGATATTCGCCGTGTAACCGTCGCTTGTTCCCGTTGCTCCCTGGTGCAGGTAACTGCCGAACCCCTGCGCCCAGCCCCCGTTCCCGGCTGCTTCGTCACCGGTCGAGATGCCGGTCAGGCCAATGCCTTCCGTCCGGGCCGCCAGCGCCTGTCCGATGCGGTTTATCACGGTGTTTGTGTACTGGCCGACTGTCCCGAAACTTGTCTGGATCGTGCCCTGATTCACGCTGGGTTCCAATTTTCGGACATTGCCGACATCTCCTGAACTGTCGAGGGCGCCCAGGACGTAAGCCATATCCCCCGTTGCGGTGCCCGCCAGATTGTCGAGGACTGCGCCAAGAGACGGGCTGCCGCTTTGCCGGCCGTAGAAACTGTTGTCGCGTGTTGCAACCAGGTAAAGCTCCAGTTTGTCCGCGCTTTGCACATCCCGGAAAGTGAGCATGGGAGCCTGGCTGTCGTTAAGGATAGAAAGCGGTGTCGCGTAAACGATCGGCTGGGTCGCCTGTACGATGAGAAACCGGTCATTGTTCCGGATGTTGCCGGACGGGGAAACCCTCACGGCAAGGGTGTTGCCTTCAATTGTGACGGTGCCTGCGTTGACGATCAGAGCTGACGCGGCTGTGTCTTTGTTTAAGGTAAAGTTGAAGCGGTTCGATCCTGCTCCCAGGTCGATGCTGCCATCGATGCGGCCGCCGTTGATGGTCACGGTGTCGTTTCCTGGACCGGTCTTGATGGCGTAACCGGTGCCGGTTCCCGTAATCGTGCCGGTGTTGATGATCTCCGTATCGCCCGCCCAGGCCGCCACGGCGGTTCCATTGGCTCCGGGGGCCGTAATGACGCCGGAATTGATCAGCGTATTCTTCACGGCGCCGACATAGGGCGCAGCATGTGTGTCGCCTTTGAAGAGGACCGCAATGTTTTCGCTTCCGGCCACATTGAATTTTTTCGTATCGGCATTGGCGGTAATGAGACCGGCGTTTGTGACCGTATAGTTCCGCGACCCGACCAGGATTCCCTGTCCGCCGGCAATTGATCCGCCGGCGCCGACGGTGATCGTATTGGGCAAAGCGGCGTCCAGATGTGCGCCGACCTGGAAAGCGGCGCCGGCCCAAAGGGTGTCGCAGGGACCGGTGACGTTGAAGCTGGCAAACCCGTTTCCGTATTGCGCATCGGCGGCATTGCTCAAGCTCGTTCCGTTATTTTTGGTGTAAACATAAGACTGCGACGCATAGATGCCGATGGTGATGACCTTCCCGGACTCATCCGTGCCGGAGGGCGCAAGGGCCGGATCGGAACTGCCCGTGCTGCCCAGCAGGATGAACTCGGACATCCCCTGTACCTCCGAAAGGCTGGCGGGAACGTTTTCCGCCTGCCCCCAGTAGTAGGTATATCCCAATTCCGTCCAGGGAAAGCGTTTTGATGGATCAGGATCAGCATGAGACTGCGCCGCCCAATTCGCATAGGCCGTCTTGTAACTGGCGTACACCGCATCCGCCGCCGCTCCTGTTCCGATGCCCGCGGCCAGGGCGTTGGCGGGAAAGGCGCCGCCGGTGCCGTAATTCGCCGGATTCGTGCTGTATTGGGTGGGGTCGGGATTCCGGGTCGGGCGAAGCAGGGAGGCATTGGCCGTGTTGCCGACAGTGACTGCCATTTCGAAGACAGCGTCATGGGTTCCGGTGTCGGACATGCCGAGCCCCCGTTCCACCCCCTTGACGAGAGTGCCGGCGGTCAGCCCCCGGCCGTCGATGAATCCCGTCATTTCTTTTCCCGTTGTGACCCAGGCGCTCAGGGATGTTTTGCTGCCGTAAACCGAATAGTTGGTCCCGGCGGTTGCCATTGTTCCCCATGCGCCGTTATAGGCATTGCTTTTACTTAGCGTTCGGACGATTAACTGATTGCCGGCTGGATCGCCATAGTATTTCAGGCCGTATGGATTGGTTCCGACCGAACCGGCCCCGGTTATCTTCACCATGCTGGCGTCTTCCGCCACCCAGTTCGTCGGCGCATCGGCGTTTGTCTTGGCATTTACCAGCGACTGGGAATAAGTTTCATTAGCGGCTGTCGCAACCGATACGGCGGCGCATAAAATGATAAGCGGGAAGAGGACGAATTTGCAAAGACGTTCTTTCATGTCACTGTACCAATCTGAAAATTTGGAATTACCTCTCTTGGTTCAGCGGGATTTGACAACAACTACTCTGAGCTCTTGTCCTCTTTATTTCGGCAATCGCTTGAAACCGGATTAGTCATAATAGGGCTGCAGGCAAAACAACTATTCTCGCATATGGAGAAGACTTCGTTGCACTCTTTTGCCAGGTCGGACAAAGGGGGTCTGGTCATATCAATAATGGAAATTTCCCCTGCTTTTATCCAGTGCTGATTTTGTTTAACATAACAAGTATAGATTGTTTGCCCGGATAGTTTAGCCGCTGCGCTGTTACATAATAAAACCAGAACGAGAGACAACGTCAGAAGCAGAAACCCGCATGTTTTTTTCATTTTCACTTTTCCTTTTATTTACTTTCTTTATTTCCGTAAATTGCAGCAGGTCGTAATTTAGCATATAATAAAAACTAGAGAAACAGGGATTACAGGAAGGAAGAGAATTTGTTTATTTCTCCGGTGCTTCGGGAGCCGCGACTTTTTTGTAAAATCAATCGGTCCTCTCAGTGTCAGTAATCTCCGGCGTTGAAACGTCAAACAACCCCGGCAAAGAGCGCCTATCGGTGATCCTTGATGGCCTGCTGGATGTAATTTCTTTTTACTGAAATCCTGGGCACGGGAAAATCGAACCAATCCCTGACCGCCATGTCCGTGCCGATGCCGTGCATAAAGTTATAAACCGCCTTGTTCAAGCCCTGCGCAAAAAGCTGATGGTCGCAGCCATTGGGATCTTCATGCACGAGATCATTTCCGGCAAACCCGCCTGCCTTGCGATTCGGTATCGTGCAGGAATATTTCTGCGGATTTTTTCCGACATCGCTGTGCACCGTGGCGGTAAACCGATGCCAGAAAGCGGATTGGATCAGCCCCTCGTGAAAGAACTGACGGACGATCTCCAGAGCATCGACGGTTTCCTGCGCGGTTTGCGTCGGGAAGCCATAGATCAGATACGCATGCACCATGATGCCGGCCTTTGTGAAATGGTCGCACACCCGGGCCGCCTGCCGGATGGTCACCCCTTTATTCATCAACTTCAAAAGCCGGTTCGAGGCCGCTTCCAGCCCGCCTGTGACGGCAATGCAGCCGGATGCCGCCAGCAACTGGCAGAGCTCGAAGGTGAAGGCATTTTCAAAGCGGATATTCGTCCACCAGGAAATCCCGGTTTTTCTTTTCAGTAATTCTTGAGCCACATCTTTGAGGACCGCGGGCGGCGCCGCCTCGTCTACAAAATGAAAACCGCGCCGCCCTGTTTGAGCAATCACCTGTTCGATCCGGTCCACCAGAACGGAAGCGGGGGCGGTTTCATAACGCCGGATATAAGGAAGCGTGGTATCGCAGAAAGCGCATTGATGCCAGTAGCAACCGTGGGCCAGGGTCAGCTTGTTCCAACATCCGTCGCTCCACAGGCGGTGCATCGGGTTGGCCATTTCAATCAGAGACAGGTATCGGTCTAAAGGGAGGCCGGAATAATCCGGGCAGCCGGTTTCGGCATGACGAAAATCCGGTTCTTTACCGTTATTGATATACCTTACTGCATCGTCCATCCGGATAAATGTTCGGGCGAGTTCCTCCCGATTTTTTTCACCCTGGAGATGCTGAAGGATGCTTAAAAAAGGACGTTCGCCGTCATCCAGGGTAATAAAGTCCAGATGGTCAAAGACCGTCGGGTCGGACAGTTCACGAAGCTCCGTATTAACAAAGCCACCGCCCGCAATAATTTTAATGTGGGGGAAATACTTCTTGATGAATTGAGCGCATTTCAATCCCGCATAGAGATTTCCGGGAAAGGGCAGGGTGATGCCGACGACATCGGGGCAAACCCGCTCAAGCTGCCGCTTGAGCAATTCCAGTAACCGGGTTTCAAGAAAATTCTCCGGCTGCTGTAAGGCCTGCTTGATCGGCAAAAAAGAATGTGCCGACAGTCCCAGCGATTCGGCGTATCGGCTGAAACCAAAATAAGGTGTTACCGCGTCTTTAATGAGATCGCCGACATCCTCAATATACAGCGTTGCCAGAAACCGGGCTTTGTCGTTCGTTCCGATGCTTCCGAAGGCCCATCCCGGATCAGGCATCTGATCAAATCGGGAAGCTCTGGGTAAAAATGTTTCTGTACAAAGAAGCGCGGCCTGTGTGTTATCCCGGTACTGCAGGAAACTCATGACCTGGTCGATGGTCTGCACATAGTTTGCCTGATTCCTGATGATGAGGCGGGAATTAGGGGAAAGCTTTTTGACGGGCTGTTTAATCGAGTCGAAAAGTCCCTGAAAACCTTCCCGGGAAAAAACGGCGTTGATCAGATCAATTCCGAGGTCGGCCTGAACCACGTCATAGCCTTGCAATTTCAAAAACCCCGTCAAATAAGGCGTCGCCGGATATGGGGTATTGAGCTGGGTAAAGGGTGGTGTGATGAGCAGTATTTTCATAGGCGGTGAATGTCAGCTTCTGTCGCAATAGTTTGGAGTTTTATGGCTGTCCTCATCTGCCACACAGGATTCATCTGTCCAGTCCGACAATGAAATATCCGATGGGTCAAAAACCCCTTAAAAACGCGCCAGGTATTTTCTGTAAAAGGACCTTTTACAGGGCACAATAATGAATATTTATTTGATTTTCAATGAGTATTTGTGTAGACGGTAAATCATTCCAAAAATTAGTTTTGCACAAAAAGCCGGATTTTACGTGTGCTGTATATTAATTATTACACAAAAAAGATAATATGAATAAAAATATTTCATTGATTATTATTCTGACAATGCTAATAATTCTAACTTTATTGCCTGGAGGCATGTGTAGAGCTGAAGAATTTGATAAATTTATTTCAACAAATAATCCAACATCCATTTTAGGTTCCATAAATCATAAAGGGGCGCAATTTGTCGTAAACGAAATATATAAAAATAATGTTATGTGGCAGTCACTCTTGCAAAGAATCGCATCAGGTGAAGAAGCATGGCTTAAGGTGGCAATAGCACTTCAGCCCGGTACCGACGCCGGTACAAGCGAAATGCTGACTTTAGCAGTGGGTGAGGCACTTGAGCATGACGCTAAAATGGTTTTAACCATTACTGTACCAACTTTCCGTATTCAGGCTGTCTGTGGTGGTCCAGACATAGATGATAAACGCTATAGTTCACTTGAGCTAGCAGTAAGGGCCATTGAATTGCGCATTGAAAAGATATATTCTTTAAAAGATGAATCTTTACAGAATTCAGTAAATGTATGTCTGAGTTATTTAGAGGCTTCTAAGAAACACATAGCAAGGTTCTATGGCTGTAATAAGAAATAAATCGTGTAACAAGGTCGCTCAAGCCGATCGCCGCGCCAGGGGCGCGGCTCCGGCTTAGCTTTTCGTTATATCTGACCCAAGATATAGGAACGTGATGTGGATCAGCACAGCAACCATGGAATGCACCCTAAACCCGAACTGTCCTTAAACCGTCTTGCTGTCCGTGCAACGACGCACTGCATGACTGGATGTGCAATAGGAGAGGTGCTTGGCCTCGCAGTTGGCATCGCGGCTGGATGGGGGAATGCGCTGTCGATTTTCATAGCGATCATGCTAGCCTTCGTTTTTGGTTATTCTCTTACTATGCTCCCGCTATTGCGGTCGGGGATGGCCTTTCGGATGGCAGCACGGTTGGCACTTGTTGCTGATACCGCGTCGATAACGTTGATGGAGATTGTCGACAACCTGATCATGTTATTAGTTCCCGGCGCAATGGAAGCCGGCTTAGACACAATTCTGTTTTGGAACAGTATGGCATTGTCCTTGGGGGTTGCCTGGGTTGCGGCGTTACCACTTAATCGGTGGCTGATAAAGCGAGGCATGGGGCATGCGGCGCTTCATTCACGCCATTGAGAAACGGCATAAACCCCGGATGCAGCCGACTCTTTACAGTCGCGGCTGATCCAAACGATAAACAGGTTGAACGATCGATCAAATTTGATTGAATATGGGTCTATGCAATAAAGTGAAATAGAATGAGTAAATTCAATCCTGACACCTACTGCGGAATCTACTGTGGTGCATGCTCAATAGCTAAACACAGTGAAACCGGTCTCGCTGATCAGTTTGCCACATGTCTGAGAAGTGTGCCGAAAGAGGAACTCGCCTGCAGTGGTTGCAAGTCGGACACCGTGTATGCTGGTTGTAGCACATGTGGTCTCCGTCGTTGCGCAAGGGAGAAAAACATAGAGCATTGCGTAGACTGCGCCGATTACCCATGCAAAAGCTATAACACATGGCAAGCAGTTGCAAGATTCCTTCCGCACGCTCATGAAGCGCCATTAAACCTAAAGACTATTAAACGTGACGGAGTTGACTACTGGCTCAATGCGCAGAAAAAACACTGGGCGTGTCCTGACTGCGGCACACCTTTTTCCTGGTACGCGTCGGCGTGTCATAATTGCGACCGCAGCCTTTTGTCTAAGACGTTCGTTTTATCCGCCTGGAGGAAAGTCCTATGCCGCTTCGTGCTCAATATGGCGTACCGGAAAGGAAAGGCTAAAAAAAATGGTGTTTAACAAAAGCCAATACGACCGATCGCTGCGCTCCGGCTGATTTTTTCGAAAACTTGCAAAAATGAAACAGAACTTTTTAAAGATAATCGCAATAGCAGAATTATTCCTTGTCTTGCTTTTCTTCTTTGCCGGATATCGGGCCGATGCAGCAATGGATAAAGCAGGCATTGGCAATTTGTCTCAGTGGACTTACTGGCATAATATGTGCGGCCAATCAATTTTTATTCTATTGATCCTCTGGCTATGTAGTGTCATAGTTACGATGCGAACAAATTATCAATCAGGCGCAAGAGGTATTCGAATTGTACACACAAAAATGAACGCGCTGCAATCCTTGGCGGTTGGGGGACCTATTGTAATGATTATAATTGGTTACTTATTATACTTTGTGCGCTTTTAACAACGCCATCCAGCGATCGGTACGCTCCTGCTTGAAGTTGCCGTTATGCGGGACGCGATGTGCAATAGTTTAAGGAAAGAGCAAAAACATGTTTGAATTGCTATTTTTATTGTCATTTACTCTGCATAATCTTGAAGAAGCATTCTGGCTGCCGGATTGGTCAAAATATGCGAAAAAGTTTCATCCGGCAGTTGAAAAAACAGAATTTCATTTTGCCGTGCTGATGATTACGATCATTGGTTATTTGATAACTTTTGCCTATCTTGTTATGGGTGAAACATCAGAAATAGTGAAATATATCTATTTGGGATTCGTGCTCATGATGAGTTTAAATGCCATATTCCCTCATCTGATTGCATCGATCGTTCTAAGAAGGTACGCTCCCGGCACGATGACCGGATGTCTGTTAAATCTGCCCATCGGGTTGTACATCGTTTTTATAAAGAATCAAGAGCATATTACGAATATTAAATTGTTGTTTTCGTTTATCCTGACGACGGTAATTATTGTCTCCCTGTTAAAACCATTATTTTTCATTGGCAAAAAAATAATGAAAGAATAAAGAAACAGCCGCTGAATCATTCAGACGATCACTAGGCTCCGGCTGATTTCTATGCTATGAACTGACCACAGGAGGTATCCATGAAAGTATTAGCTGTTAATTCCAGCGCCCGGACGGGGGATGTCAGTAAGACGGAAATTATACTGGATTATCTGCTCCAGGGCATGCGCGAGGCGGGCGCCGAAGTGGAGATTGTCGAGCTTCGCAAGAAGAAAATCAGGTACTGCATCGGATGCTATACCTGCTGGACCAAAACTCCCGGGGTATGCATCCACAAAGACGATATGACCCAGGAGATTCTCCCCAAATATCTGGAGAGCGATCTGGTAATATTAGCCACCCCGCTTTTCCACTATACCGTCAATGCGATGATGAAAACCTTTATCGAGCGAACGCTTCCCATGGCGCTTCCTTTTTTCGAAAAACGCGACGGCGTCACAAGGCATCCTTACCGGCACAAAGCGCCGCCTGTTGCGGTTCTTTCCGTAGCCGGATTTCCGGAAGAAAGTGTCTTCGACGCGCTGAAATATTATGTGAATTTCCTGTTTCGGGAACAGCGGCTGGTGGCGGAGATCTACCGGCCGTCATCGGAAATGTTTACACGATCCTCTTCCAGCAAAAAGATGTCCGACATCCGGGAGGCCCTGATTCAGGGCGGGCGGGAATTGGTTTCGTCCATGAAGATATCTCCGGAAACCATGGACAGAATAAAAAAGCCGATTACCGACTTTGAAGAGATGGCGCCCCTGGGGAACCTGATGTGGCAGACCTGCATCAACGAAGGCGTCACCATGGGAGAGGCCCAGAAGAAGCGCCTGATTCCGCGACCGGATTCCATTGAAACCTTCCTAATGCTGATGAAATTCTCATTTAAGGCCCATAAAGCCAGCGATGTCAGGTTTACCATACAGTTCAATTTTTCAGGCCAGGTGGCGGGGGAGTGCTACTTCACAATCGAAAATGGAAGCCTTACAACCGGATCAGGCAAGAGCAGCAATCCCGATCTGATCATTGAATCACCTTTTGAAGTCTGGATGGACATCTTGACCAGAAAAGCGGACGGGCAAAAAATGTTCATGGAAAAGAAATATACCACCAAAGGTGACATTTCCATCCTCATGAGAATGGGAGAGTTCTTCGGCAATTGATGGATGCTCTGAAACAGGCCGTTCATCTGTTCCGCTGCCCCGCTTGAGCCGTGATCAGTGAAGAGGAAAACCGTTCCATCCAGCCGATTTTTATGTCATGCGTCAATAATGAAGGAGGGACAAAAATGAAAGTCATTGCAATCAATGGAAGCCCGCGAAAAAAGGGGAACACCGCCATGCTCATCGATACGGTCTTTGCAGAACTGCAAAAGGAAGGAATTGAGACGGAGCAGATTCAGCTTGGCGGCAAAAAGATTCATGGCTGCACGGCATGCCTGAAGTGTTTTGAAAATCAGAATAAACGCTGCGTAATTGACAATGACATCCTGAATGTGATTGTGACCAAAATGGTTGAGGCGGACGGCATCATTATCGGCTCCCCCACCTACTTTGCCAATGTCACCTCGGAGGTCAAAGCGCTGATCGACCGCGCCGGTATGGTCGCTATTGCCAACGACTATATGCTGAAACGAAAAGTCGGCACGGCTGTTGTCGCAGTGCGCAGAGCCGGAGCAACCGCTGCGTTCGATGCCATCAACAAGCTCTATTTTATCAACCAGCTTATTGTGCCGGGTTCGGTCTATTGGAATCTGGGGATGGGATTGGAAGAAAAAGATGTAAAAAATGATGAAGAGGGCCTGGACACCATGAAAATTCTGGGCGAAAACATGGCCTGGTTATTGAAAAAAATAAGTGCATAAAAATGCAGACAGGGTTGAAAAAGGATCATTGAATAAATTACAATGAGATTCGTACGGCAAGTCCGGCAAAAGGCATCATTACAAAAGCAATCCAGCCGATTCCTGCGCTCCCGCTTATTTTTCGCTGCACTATCTGATGAGACGATGGATACAATACTTTACTTTAGGATTCACAAGGAGTTTTACCATGCCAATGCTTGATGAAAAAGCCGTTGCAGAATTCCGGCGGCCGTTTGAGGAGAAGGGTGGAGATATCTTTATTGCTTTCGGTATCACACCGGTTGAAATCGGCGAAGGTCGTGCGGTCATGACCATGCCTTTTTGCCCTAACACGAGTCAGTTTACGGGAGTATTTGCCGCGGGGTCGTTGATTTCGCTTGCGGATATCACTGCCACCGCGGCCTGCCGGAAAGATGACGGGACATTTCCGTTTTCCGTGCAGCTCAATGCCAATCTGCTGCGGAACACCAACACGGGCAACGCGACGGCGGAATCCGTGGTGGTTCATTCCGGACGCAAAATGAAGGTTGTGGAAACCGTTGTCCGGGATGACAACAATTGCGTGCTGGTGCGCGTAACTACAACGCACCTCGTTGTCTCTTCAAAAAAGAAATGACGTGAGCGGATGAGATCGTTGTCGGCGGAACCTGCCCGGTGCAAGGTTTCCTTACCGGCAACTGCCGCCAGGCAGTTACCGGATTCCATGCCGCGTAAAATAAGAAAATGTCAGGGGCTGTTTTGAAAAAAATAAAACTTAAACTTGTATCCATCCATATTAAGGATTCACCCCGGACTGTCCCTCTGGCCGCGGCGTCGCTGAAAGCGCAGCTCGATTCGGTTGACGCCGTCAGCCGGCGGCTTGATGTATCCATCCATGAATACACGATCGATCATTCCGCCGGTTTTATATCGGATGACCTGTGCCGGAGCATTCCGGAGATGATCGGTTTCTCCACGTACCTGTGGAACAGGCGCCTGGTCATTGAAATCTGCCGCATCATCAAAAAGAAATTCCCGGATACGGTGCTCTTTGCCGGAGGCGCGGAGGCAACGGCACTTCCTTTAACATTGCTGGATAGCGCGCCCCTGGACTTTGTCATTAAAGGTGAAGGTGAGATCGTTCTTGCGGAAGTCATGAACAAGCTGTTGAACGCTGATCCGCTCGACGGCATGCCCGGTGTCTTTCTGAAAGGCGCCAGGCTTCATCCGGTGAAAGATCAGCAGCCCGTCATGGATTTAAACGTCCTGCCCTCGCCTTTTCTGACCGGCGCCATTGACCCCGGCAGGTACCGGGCCGACCTTTGGTGGGAACTTTCCCGAGGCTGTCCTTTTAAATGCGGTTTCTGTTTCGAATCACGGGGAGTAGCCGGTGTCAGGCAAATCGCGCTGGAACGCATCCAAAAGGAACTGGAGCTTTTCGAAGAAAAAAAAGTAACGCAGATCTTTGTGCTGGACCCGACTTTTAACTGTGACATCAAGCGCGCCAAAAAAATTCTGCGCATGATTTATAAAACGGCTCCGCTGATTCATTTTACTTTTGAATTAAGAACGGAGTTTATCGACCGTGAAATCGCCGGGCTCTTTGCCGGGCTTCACTGCAGCCTTCAGGTTGGATTGCAGAGCGCTCATCCCGAAGTGCTGGCTCATGTCAACCGAACCATTAATCCTGCAAAATTCGCAAAAAAAATATCGCTGTTGAATCAGGCAGGCGCCATTTTCGGGCTTGACCTGATCTACGGGCTTCCGGGCGATACACCGGATGGGTTCAAAGAAAGCCTTAATTATGCCCTGGGTCTGCAGCCGAATCATCTCGATATTTTCCCGCTGGCTGTTTTACCGGGGACCGCCCTTTATGATCAGGCGGAATCCTTTTCCCTGAACTGTCTTGCGGATGCGCCTTACACGCTGATCTCCTCGCCCGGTTTTTCAGAAGCGGACATGGCCCGGGCCGAACGGCTGAAAAATGCCTGTGAAATTTTTTACAACCGCGGCGGCGCCGCGGGCTGGATGTTCATGGCTCTGGAGACCCTTGGCATGACGCCTGCCGATTTTCTTTCTGATTTTGCCGCGTATTTATCATCAGGCGAACAACCGTCCGCGCTCACCAGAGAAGAAATTACGGTTCTGCAATCCTCTTTTGTAAAGAAGCAGTTCATCAGGCACAACAAGAAAAAACTCTTCCCGGTCATGGCGGATATCATCACTATTCACGGCGCGCTGGACCGTTCGCTTTATGCGGGAGCGCTTGCTGCGGCGGGAAAAAGCGGGTTTGATGATGAAACCGTGTTTGGTTTGTCACCCGGAACGATCTCCCTTTCATTAAAATATGATTTCAATGAACTCATGACCGTTGGCGAACTGACGTTTGAAGAGTTCCTTGATGCGTATCAGACGCGGAAAACATACCTGGTTATTTATAATTGCGGCGGCGCTGTTAAAACAGTGATTATCGACCGCACATTAAGCAGGCTGCTTTCCTCCTTGACGGGTGTTGAAACCCTCCGGCAGGTCTTGGATAAGGAAAATATAAAATCCCGGAAGCGGATTGATGAATTTCTGGAGTTTGCGGTTGAAGAACAGATCCTTTACGCCATCTGATAATCTGTCGGTCCGTCAGGCTTGCTTCACAAAAGTCCGGCAACAAAATGCCGGGTTATTGTCCCTGGCGGTTGAGCAGTTCAGCCTGATAATGTGAGGCGAGCGCGTCGATCATGGCGCCGATGTTGCCGTTGATGAAGTTGTCCAGGTCATAGCGGGTCATATTGATGCGGTGATCGGTGATGCGGCCCTGCGGAAAATTGTAGGTGCGGATGCGCTCGGAGCGGTCGCCCGAGCCCACCTGGCTTTTGCGTGCCTGGGCCTGCTCGGCATTTTGCTTTTGCACCATCGCGTCCAGAAGTCTTGATCTCAAGACCTTCATGGCCTTGATCTTGTTTTTGAGCTGGGATTTTTCGTCCTGGCAGGTGACGACCAGTCCGGTCGGCAAATGCGTGATGCGTACGGCGGAATCCGTCGTATTAACGCTCTGGCCGCCGTGGCCGGTGGACCGGTAAACATCAATGCGCAGATCGTTCTGGTCGATGGTCAATTCCACATCTTCCGCTTCCGGCATGATGGCGACGGTAACCGCCGATGTATGAATCCTTCCCTGCGCTTCGGTAACGGGAACCCGCTGCACACGATGCGTGCCGCTTTCATATTTGAGACGGCTGTATGCGCCGCGGCCTTCGATCTGGGCGATGATTTCCTTGAAGCCGCCCATGCCGCCCGCCGGCGATGAACTGACCACTTCCACGCGCCAGCCCTGCGCTTCGGCATAGCGCGCGTACATGCGGAATAAATCGCCGACAAAAAGGCCTGCTTCATCTCCGCCGGTGCCCGCGCGGATTTCCAGAAAGACATTTTTGTCGTCATTGGGATCTTTGGGCAGGAGTAAAACCGTTATTTTCCCTTCCAGATCAGACAGCTCCTGCTGCAGGAGCGGAATTTCTTCCTTGGCCATCGCCCTCAATTCTTCATCGCTTTCCGCAAGGAGTTCCTGATTTTCAGCCAGACGCAGCTTGATTTTTTCGTACTGGCGGATGATCTCCACAAGTGCAGTCAAGTCCGAATGCTCTTTGGCGTATTTCTGATACAGACCCTGTTTGGAAGCCACCTGGGCATCGGACAGCAGCCCTTCCAGTTCCTGGTAACGGAGTTCGATATCGCGAAGTTTATTGAGCAAAATATCCATAGTTTACTTTGTCGGTATATTTTTTAAAATGTTGGTTAAGGGAGAAAAACGCATTTATAGCGCTCCTCTTTTCGGGAGGACGCAGCTATAAATGTCGGGAATGTTGTAACTTGTTTATCATGAGGACAAAGTCCGGGGTTGCATGCCCGCGGGCAGCACGTTAAGTCTAAGCTTTTTTTGTAGTTTTCTTTGCGGCCGGAGCGGTTTCCGCCTTGGGCGCGTATTTCTTCTTGAACTTTTCCACACGTCCCGCCGTATCGAGAATCTTTTGCTTGCCGGTTATGTAAGGATGACAATTGGAGCAAATGTCTATTTTGAGGTCCTTTTTAGTGGATCGTGTTTCAATCACATTGCCGCAAACACAAGTGATGGTCGTTTCTTTATAGTCCGGATGGATACCTTCTTTCATTTTTCCTTCTTCCTCCTGATTCTTTATCTGCAATATTTGATAAAGGTCTCTATAATGTTAAGCAGATGCGGTGCATTATCCTATAAGCGGCAAAAATTCAAGATAATTATTAACGGGTTTCAATCTGCCGCCCCATGACTACGAATTCATGGATTCCAGGAAATCTTTGTTGGTTTCCGTCTTTCTGATCTTGCCGATGATGAATTCCATTGCATCGACCGGATTCATTTCCTGCAGCAACCGGCGTAAAATCCAGACGCGGTTGAGATTGGCTTTGGGGATCAGCAGTTCTTCCTTGCGTGTGCCTGAACGGATCAGATCGAACGCGGGGAAGATGCGGCGGTCGGCGATCCGGCGATCCAGATGCAGTTCCATGTTGCCGGTGCCTTTGAATTCCTCAAAAATAACTTCGTCCATGCGGCTGCCGGTGTCGATCAGAGCCGTGGAGATAATCGTTAAGCTTCCGCCGTTTTCAATATTACGGGCCGCGCCGAAGAAGCGTTTGGGTTTATGCAGAGCATTGGAATCCACGCCGCCGGAAAGGACCTTGCCGGATGGGGGTACGACCGTGTTGTAAGCGCGCGCCAGACGGGTGATCGAGTCGAGCAAAATAACGACGTCTTTTTTATGTTCAACCAGGCGCTTTGCCTTTTCAATAACCATTTCGGCAACTTGGACGTGGCGTGAAGCCGGTTCGTCAAAGGTTGATGAGATGACCTCGCCCTTGACGCTGCGCTGCATGTCGGTTACTTCTTCGGGGCGTTCGTCGATCAGGAGCACCATTAAAACAACTTCTTTGTGATTGGCGGTGATGCTGTGGGCGATATCCTGCAATAAAACGGTTTTACCGGCGCGCGGCGGTGAAACGATCAGGCCGCGCTGTCCTTTGCCGATCGGGACGAATAAATCCAGAACCCGGGTTGAGAAATTCTCGGGATCAAATTCCAGATTCAGTTTTTCCTGGGGATAAAGGGGGGTCAGGTTGTCAAAGAGGATTTTGTCACGGGCCGACTCGGGGCTTTCAAAGTTGACTTCATCAACTTTTAAGAGGGCGAAATATTTTTCACCTTCTTTCGGAGGGCGGACTTCGCCTGCGATGGTATCGCCGGTTCTTAAATTAAAGCGGCGGATCTGTGACGGCGAAATGTAGATATCATCGGGGCTGGGCAGATAGTTATAATCGACCGCACGCAGGAAGCCGAAACCGTCCGGCAGGATTTCCAGAACGCCGGACCCGGAGATCACACCGTTTTGCTCCGCCTGGGTTTGCAAAATGGCGAAGATCAGATCCTGGCGGCGCATGCCGCTGGCCCCTGGTACTTCAATTTCTTTGGCCAAATTGTTGAGTTCGCTGATGGGCAGCCTCTTAATGTCTTCGATGTTCATAAATATTTCCTTAATTTGAATTAGTAACAGGCTCGATATTGAAGTGAAATGAGATAGTATTTACTGCATTAATTTTCAAGAAATACACGAGGATATTCACGATTTTTTAAGCAGCTACGGATTTAATATCGGCTAGTTTATTTGAATCCTTGAATCGCTCCAAAGGGCAGGGCAATATTTGCCTCTGACGAATTGACTAGCAGGCTATATGAATCATCTCGAACTGTCAAGGTATTTTCTTGTGTTTTCTTGCGCAGTTTTTCCTGCCTGCATTAAAGAACATGTGCCGTAACATAATAAAGATCAGCCGCAATATTTTCCTTGATTCCTGAGCCGCACTAAACTAAATGATATCTATTAATATTTTAGAGATGAGAGGTTTATGTTTCTATGAGCGATGAAAATCCCAATGAAGGGATGGATACTCCTGCGGCCGACGGCCTTCGCGATATCTGTCTGGAAGAACTGACTGACGATCTGAAGGCGGCGTGTGAGCGCGCGGGCTGGACGGCTCTGGCGCCCGTGCAGGCCAAATCCATTCCTTATCTATTGTCCGGCCGCGATGTGATGATTCAGTCGCGAACCGGCAGCGGCAAAACCGGCGGTTATCTGCTGCCGATCATGAAGAAAATCGATTTACGAAAAAATGTTGCGCAGGCGCTGGTTTTAGTTCCCACCCGTGAACTGGCCCTGCAGGTGTCCCAGGAAGCCGAGATGCTCTTTCAGGGGACCGAGCTCAGGACGGCCGTTGTTTACGGCGGCGTCGGCTACAACGCACAACTGGAAGCTTTCCGGGGCGGCGCTCAACTGGTAGTCGGTACGCCGGGACGCATTCTGGATCATCTGCTGAAAAACACGCTTTCGCTGGATCATCTGAAAATGCTTGTTTTTGACGAGGCGGACCGGATGCTGTCGATGGGATTTTACCCCGATATGGTCAAAATCCGTAAGTATATCCCGGTAGGCAGGATTACGAGCAGCATGTTTTCCGCCACCTTCCCGCCGCAGGTCATTCGTCTGGCCGGTCAATTCTTACACGATCCCCAGTTGCTGAGTTTAAGCGGCAATGAGGTGCATATCGCTGAAAGCGAACATATTTACTACATTGTGCCGGGCATGCGCAAGGAGCGTTCACTGGTCCGCATTATCGAGATTGAAAATCCCGCTTCGGCCATTATTTTCTGCAACACCAAGGACACGGTGCACTACCTTTCCGTCGTCCTGAAACGATTCGGGTATGACGCCGATGAACTGAGTTCCGATCTGGCCCAGAGCGCAAGAGAAAAGGTGATGGCGCGGGTACGCCGCGGCGCACTGCGCTTTCTGGTCGCCACCGACGTGGCGGCGCGCGGCATTGATATCCCCGACCTTTCGCATGTATTTCAGTATGAGCCGCCGGAAGATCCGGAAGCCTATATTCACCGCGCCGGACGCACCGGAAGGATGGGATCCAGCGGCGTCGTCATTTCCGTGGTGGCGGAAATGGAAAAGTTCAAGATGCAGAGTATTGCGCGTTTTTACAATATCCACATGGAGGAACGTCAGCTTCCCGGCGATGAAGAACTCGAAAGAGTGGTAGCGGAACGCATTACGGCGCTTCTGGAAGGACGTCTGCGCGGCCGTGATAATATTCAGATTGAACGCATGCAGCGTTTTGCGCCGCTGGCCCGCAATCTGGCGCAGGCCGAAGATGAACTGCCGATTATTACCATGCTGCTCGACGATTATTATCAACAGACTCTCCACGCGCCGCCGGTCCAGCTCCCGGCCGACATTGTGGAAGAGGGAAGCCAGTTCAAACCAAAACCAACACCGGGTCCGGGCCCCAGGCCCAAACCCCAAAATGGAAGACCGCGGCCAAGGAACAGAAAACCAAGGACAGCATAGCCATGTCGATTATTTTTCCCCGTTTATATCAGGCACTGTACCCGGTCTTTTTCGGCTGTCTGTTTCTGTTTGTTTCCTGCGCGGCAGCCCCACCTGTCCAGCCGCCGGCCAAACCCGCTAAAATTGCCGTCGTGCTGGGCGCGGGCGCGTCCAAGGGGTTTGCGCACATCGGCGTCTTGAAGGTGCTGGAAGCCCAGAGAGTTCCCATCCACATGATAGTGGGAACGAGCGCCGGCAGCCTGGTGGGGAGTCTCTATGCATCGGGAAAAAGTGCTTTTGAATTGCAGGGTATTGCCATGAAAATGGAGCGGGACAATGTTCTCGACTACGACTGGAAGGTCTGGAAAGGTGGACTCATCAAGGGCGAGAAGCTTGAAAACTTCATTAATGCTAATGTGCGCAATACCCCCATTGAAAAATTGAAGATCCCTTACTTTGCCGTGGCAACCAACGCCAACACCGGCGAGGAAATGGTTTTTGGCAGGGGGAACACCGGCGTTGCCGTGCATGCCAGTTGCAGCGTACCGGGAGTGTTCCAGCCGGTCAGGATCGGGAACAATACCTATGTCGATGGCGGATTGGTCAGCGCGGTGGCCGTCGATGTGGCGCGCCGCTATGGGGCGGATGTAGTTATTGCCGTGGATATCTCCGGCGGTCTGGACAAAAATACCCCGATCGGGATGATGGACACCATGGGAAAATCAGTCAACATCATGTACATGCGAAACATCAATGCCCAGCTTAAAAACGCCGATGTTGTCATCAGGCCGAATGTAAAGGATATTGGTTCGACGGAAATGGAAAAGTTCAACCAGGCGATTTTCGAAGGTGAAAAGGAGGCCACACTGGCCATGCCGGCCATTTTGCAAATCCTCGCCAGGCTAAGGCAGGAAGGCCGGCTTCCCCAGTAACCATCAGGATTGCAAACGACGATGACCCATCGTCAGCAGTTATTTGCGCAGACTGTATTTAATCATCTTGAGCTGTAAACCCTTGCGGCTCAAGCCCAGCAGCTTGGCGGCCTTGGTGACATTGCCCCCGGATTCTTCAAGACATTTGATGATCATCTGCTTTTCCACATCTTCCATGTGCGTGCGGACGAAGTCTTTAAAGGGCTTTTTATCGCCATCCACGCCGGCTGCGACATCCTGCTCCAGACTGGTCTTGAATTCCGGTGGAACTTCGTCAGTGGTGATCATCGGACTTTTGGCCAGCAGCATCATTCTTTCAATCAGGTTTTCCAGTTCCCGGATATTGCCGGGCCAGCGATAGCGCAAAAGCATTTCTTTTACGGCATTGTCCATCCCGCTGATGGCGAGATCGAGTTTTTTATTGAATTTATCTACAAAAAAATCCACGAGCGCAATGATGTCTTCCGTTCTTTCCCTCAAAGGAGGGACGTTGATGGGAAAAACATTGAGGCGGTAGTACAAGTCTTCGCGGAAACTTCCGTCTTTTACGATTTGCAGCAGGTTTCGATTGGTGGCGGCGATAAAACGGACATCCACTTTGATGGTCTTGAGGCCGCCGACTCTTTCAAATTCCTGCTCCTGCAGAACGCGCAGCAGCTTGACCTGCATATCCCGGGGGATTTCACCCACCTCATCGAGAAATAAGGTGCCCTTATGCGCCAGTTCAAACTTGCCGGGCTTGGTAACGGCTGCTCCCGTAAAAGCTCCTTTTTCATAACCGAAAAGTTCACTTTCCATCAGGGTCTCGGCAATGGCCGCACAATTGATTTTGATCAGCGGATTGTTCTTCCTGGGAGAATTCCGGTGAATGGCCTCGGCAACCAGTTCCTTGCCTGTGCCGGTTTCTCCGTTGATCAGAATGGTGGTGGTCGTAGGCGCCACCCTCCTGATGGCATCAAACAGGTCGAGGGTCGTCTGGCTTGCCCCGATGATGCCGGCGCGTTCGATTTCATCCGGCGGCAGATAGAGTTCATTTTCTTTCAGATTATGTGTTTTGACGGCCTTGGAGACGATATTTTTCAGTTCTTCGAGTTCGAACGGCTTGGTGATGTAGTCCAGGGCGCCTTTTTTCAGGGCTTCGACGGCCGTTGCCACAGTACCGTGAGCGGTGATCATAATGACGGGGACTTCCGGGTATTCCAAGCTGACGCGGTCCAGGAGTTCCATGCCGCCGACGCGCGGCATCTTCAAATCCGTGACCACGGCGGCAATCGGTCCGGATTTTAAAATTTGCAGCGCCTCTGCGCCGTCGGCCGCGGAAGCGACTTCGTAGCCTTCTTTTTTCAGCATGGCGGCCAGAACCAGGCGCATATTTAATTCATCATCGACGATTAATATTTTATTCATAACCTACAACTATTATGACTTGGCGATTAAATCAAGATGGATTGTATTTTACACGTTTTACATTTTGCCGTTCGCGTTCAGGCGGATAAAAAAGACGCTGCCCTGGCCGGGAATGGATTTAACCCGAATGGAACCGCCGTGTTCCCGGATGATTCTCTGGCAGATCGCCAACCCCAGCCCCACACCTCTTTCTTTGGTTGTGTAAAAAGGTTTGAAAATGTTTTTTAGATCGTCCGGACTGATGCCGCTGCCCGTGTCCCGGATGGTAATGCCTACGGCGACGCCGGCACTGGTTTCAATTTTTGATGTCCGGAAGGTCAGGCTGCCGCCCTGGGGCATGGCTTCAATGGCATTGAGCGATATATTGATCATGACCTGAATCATTTGCTGTTCATCGACGCTGACCGGCGGCAAGCCTTCCTGCAGTTCCCGGACAATCGTGATTTTATCGGTTAGCCGGTTGGCGGCGATGATCGAAATCACCCGGAGGATAATGGCGTTGATATCCTGCGCCTGGATCTTACCGTTCCCGGGACGGGCATAATCCAGAAACTGGCTGACGACAGCATTGAGCCGGTTGACTTCTTCGATAATCACATTCAGAAGCTGGCTGTGTTCTTCCGTCGTTGCCTCGGACTGCAGATATTGCGCCGCTCCCTTGATGGAACCCAGCGGATTGCGGATTTCGTGAGCGAAGACCGGCGCCATTTCCGAGAGCAGCAGGGCCTTCTCCCTTTCCAATTTTTCATCAAATTCATAAAGGGATGTGAAAACATCTTTGCTGTCGGGATAGAGAAAACTGAAAATTTTCTTCAGGATCATTTTAACCGGCGTGACGGAGATGACGATTAAAAATGACGCCATCACAACACTGGTAAATGAAGGCAGACTGGAACTGAAAAAGAAAGCCACAAAATAAAAGATGAAAGCGCCGATGATGGTGCTGATGAAAATAACCAGGGCGCGGGCGAAAAAATCATGCAGCTCCGAAAGCTGGGGATAAGCGATAATCAGCAGGGTTAAATAAAGCAGGGCGGATAAAACCAGGCCGGCAACCGGCGGAAAATTGTAACCCAGATAACCGAAAATATCGGCCGAACAGATGAAGGCGGCGGTCGGGCAGGTGATCAGCAGATAACGCAGCCGTCTTTTTTCCGTGCTGGGCGCCAGTTTGCTCACATGGCGAAACAAAGCAATGTAGCAGATAACCAGCACGATGCAGGCGTAAGTAATCAGTGCATAGCGAAAATAGGGCCAGGCGGTAAGGGGGGTGAATTGCATGCCGGCGCCTGCCAGGCTGATCAGGGACGTCAGCGCCACGGAGCCCTGCGACAGATAAGAATTATTGCGGGTCAGGTGGCGGAAAAACCAGACCGACAGGGGGGCAAGGGCCAGAATCCCGATATATTCAACGTATATCCAGAATCGCGGCGTGAACAGTCCCTGAAAAAAAAGCGCCGCCTGTGAAATGGAAATGGCCAGGCAGAAGACCGCAAAAGATATCTGCAGCTTGTCTTTTTTTCCCATGATGAACAGCGACAGGGCGATGGTAAAACTGGTTGCGGCCAGCGTAAAAGTATCCATGATGATCCCATGTTCGTTTTTGTATATTTAATGTGTTTACTTATAGCGCAGAAAGAGGAAAAAGCTAAGGGGAAAATTTCCCGCAGGCCTGTGTGTATTTTCTAAATGGCCTGACGCGTTTTATGCCACAAAAGATTGACTTTTTACACTCCATGATTTAATAGCCAAAATGAATAAAGATAAAATTGGGGGATTGGTGCATTCATGAAGAAAAAAGATTTATTGAAAAAAACAGTCGAGCATATCGACATTAAGGCCATCAACGCTGTGGAAATCATTGAAGCCATGAAGAAAATGTCCTTTTCCGCACGCGATCTGGCGGCTGCTGCCGAAATTTACGACCGGATGCTCAAAGAAAAAAAATGCGCGGTCATTCTGACCCTGGCCGGGTCCACCAGCGCCGCCGGGTGCATGCAGGTGTATGTCGATCTGGTGAAAAACAATATGGTGGATGCGATTGTCGCGACCGGTGCATCGATTGTTGATATGGACTTTTTTGAAGCGCTGGGTTTCAAGCATTATCAGGGCACGCCGTTTGTTGACGACAAATTATTGCGCAGTCTTTACATTGACCGTATTTACGACACGTACATCAGCGAAGACGATTTGCAGCATTGTGACAAAACCATCAAAAAGATTGCGGACACGCTGGAGGCGCGTCCTTATTCGTCACGGGAATTCATTGCCGAAATGGGCAAGTATCTGGTCACAAATTCCAAAAAGAAAAATTCTCTGGTGCAGGCGGCCTACGAAAACAATGTGCCGATTTTCTGCCCCGCCTTTTCAGACAGCTCCGCAGGCTTCGGTCTGGTCCTGCATCAGGTGGAGCGTCCCGAGAGCCACATGTCCATTGATTCCGTCAAGGATTTTCTGGAATTGACCAACGTGAAGATCAAAGCGGGCACCACCGGACTTTTGATGATCGGCGGCGGCGTGCCGAAAAATTTTGCACAGGATACCGTTGTTTGCGCCGAGATTATGGGCCACGACGTGCCGATGCATAAATACGCGATACAGATCACCGTGGCGGACGTGCGTGACGGCGCCTGCTCCAGTTCGACGCTCAAAGAGGCGAATTCCTGGGGCAAGGTGGATTCCAGCTGCGAACAGATGGTGTACGCCGAAGCCACAACAGTCCTGCCGCTTCTGGCAAGCTACGCCTACCATAAGGGAAGCTGGAAGGGACGCAAAAAGTGGGAATTATCCAAAATGTTTGACGGGGATCAAAAAACCGTCCAGAAGAAAACCAAAAAATAGTAGCGAAGAAAAAAACGGGCCCGAAAGGCCCGTTTTTTTATTTAGTCTGATTGAAATCGTATCTGATGTGTTGAGAAAATTATCAGGCCGGATCGCATGCCCTCATTTTTGATATCTTGCCCGGTTCATCCGGTTCTTGCGTACTTCCTGAAAGCGAGTAAAATGTAAGATTAAATGGAAACAAATGACTTCGATCGGAAATATTTAACATCTAATTGCCATTTTACAACGGTTGAAGTATTAAGAAGTATCCCTTTGTTAAGCAGGAGGATAGTTATATGCAGGCCATGTCGATAAGAATCTTCCTTATCCTATTCATACTAACCCTATTAAGTCCAAATTGCTTGCTGGCAGTGGCTGAACAGCGTACCGCTCTGGTCATCGGCAACAGCACTTACAGTTCCGGCCCCCTAAAAAACCCAGTTAACGATGCTACGGATATGGCTGCAGCACTCCAGAAACTCGGTTTCAAGGTCATCCTGAAGAAGAACGCCAATCTTGAGTTAATGGAGGACGCCATCGAGGACTTCGGGAACCGGTTGAAGAGAGGTGGCGTGGGCCTTTTCTACTATGCCGGACATGGAGTTCAAGTGAATGGCGTCAACTACCTAATTCCCATAGGGGCTAAAATCAACAAGGAATCGGATGTCCGGTTCAAAGCCTTTGATGCCGGACGTGTCCTCGCCGAGATGGAGAACGCCAACAATGGCCTGAACATCGTGCTGCTGGATGCCTGCCGTGACAATCCCTTCGGAAAGAGTTTTCGCAGCGCTACCCGTGGTCTTGCTATTGTGAGCTCTGCGCCGGCTGGTACATTCATTTCCTATTCCACCGGCCCCGGTCAGGTCGCGAGTGACGGAGAAGGGAGAAACAGCCCATACACAAAAGCTCTGCTTCAATATGTGCAGGAACCGGGTTTGGCCATTGAGGATGTTTTTAAGGGTGTACGGCGAAAACTGCGCAAGGAGACCGGGCAGGTCCCATGGGAGTTGTCATCACTCGAAGGGAAGTTTTTCTTCGTTCCGGGGCAGAGCAGCCAGTCCACTGGTATTGCTGGAGTAAAAGCCAGCCCCGTCGATGAGTTGCGAGTCAAACAGACAAAGCTTGAATCGGAGAAGGAGAAACTACGGCAAGAAAAGGAACTGCTTGAACAAAAGAAAGCTCTGAACGATGAAAAGCGGAAGATCGAAGCGGAGAGAAAACAGATTACTGCAATCCAGTCACTGACTGCGACAGGACCTAAAGAGATCAGCAGGGACAGCAGATTCATTGCTTACGACGATGGGACGGTTCTGGATACGAAAACGAATCTGATGTGGGCAATGAACGATAATGGATCAAATATTAACCGGCAGCCCGCTAAAATTTACTGCGAGAACTACCGTGGTGGTGGTTATAGGAACTGGCGAATGCCGACGCAAGATGAACTGGCGGGGTTGTATGACTTGTCTAAATCTTATATGTCTGACTGCGGTTTTGATGTTCATTTGACGGAATTGATTCGTCTTACATGTACAGCGACTTGGGCATCAGAAACACGCGGTTCTGATGCTGCCTATTTCAATTTCCATCGTGGCTCACGAGCCTGGTATTTCCACTCTTTAAACGGTCGGGCACTGCCGGTGCGTTCGGTGCAAGACAAGCAGGAAATCCGTTTCATTGATAATGGAAATGGGACCATTACGGACACAAAAACGGGGCTAATGTGGAGAGCGCACGATAATTCTAATCCCATCTACTGGAAGGACGCCAAGCGTTATTGCGAGACTTTCCCTGGGGGCAGTTACAAAGACTGGCGGTTGCCGGCGACGGACGAACTGAAGAGCCTCTACGACGAAAGCAAAAGATATAAATCCCCAGGGGGATTTTCTTTGAACTTAACTGAATTGATTGGGTTATCGTCCGGTAGTGTCTGGACGTCGGACACACGCGGTTCCGAAGCCGCTTACTTCAATTTTATCGATGGAAAACAGGGCTGGCTCGGCAGAGATCACTTTGTCGCCCCGGTCCTTCCGGTGCGTTCCATAAGATAGATTATTCGATCATTTGGTGATATTTTATCGGTGCTGGATTGACCCGCACCTTTCTTTTGTTAATCTGCAATTCCATAAACAAGAGTTCAGTGTTTGTTGGTAGCTGAAAGAGATAAAAGGTCGCATCAACCGGATGAACCTCTTTTCCTTAACAGCAGACCCTAGATCGTCAGCTTCTGCCGGGCCATGATGATATCCGGAACATCCCATTTTTTCTGCTCCATCAACTGGATGAAAGCGCGGCGGTAGAGGAGTGTCACGGTGATTTGAACTTTGCCGTTTTTCGGCGGATCAAAGGCGTAGGTGCCGGTGTCGCTGGAAAAGGCTGCCAGACGGTTGTCACTGACCAACTCCGTATGATTCCAGTAGGCGCCCGTCGGGAAAACATCCGTCCATTTTTCCTTGAGGACTTTGGCGTAAGCTTTACCGGGAAGTCCGCTGTAGTGGTTCTGCTTTCCTTTCCCGGTACCGCACCATTCGGGCAGTACAGGGCCCGCCTGTAGTTTCAGCAGCTTTCCCCGTGAATCTTTTGCCTCGATAAGCAGGATCAGATGGCGGAGCGGGGAATCCGTGGGGACATGATGACCCGTTTTGTCATTGGTCAAGGTTACCGTAACGGCCGCTTTGCCGTCCTGCATCTTTGCCCATGCTTTCATCGTCAGAGCATTCCGCAGGAGCTCGGCGTCCACGGTCATGTTGTGGTTGTGGATCGCGGCAGGGTCGCGTTCGATCCCTCCTTTGCCCGGTGCAATATTGGTCAGCGGTTTGCCCTGGTAAAGGGTGGGCGAAGGCATGTGGCATTCCTGACAGGTTCTGGCCTTTCCCGATTTCAGATCGGCATAGGGGCTCATGAGCCACTCTCCGTAAGAGTTGTAAATAAGCGTATCCCAGAAACCTCCATAGTGGCAGGCAGCGCAGTATTTGCTTTCCCTGAGCCCAGGAAGGTTGGTATCCCCTTCGGACGCGTTGACATCTTCGAAGGTGCCAAAGAAGAGTTGGGGTCTTTTCGGGTCATTCGGGAAGGGACGCTTGACCTTCATGCTGTGGACGCCATGCATATTGGCGAAAGGCAGCAGGGATTGAGGATCAAGCCGGACATGGCCCACCTTGTGGCAGAAATCGCAATGCACGCCATGCCGGTCGGGTCCCTTTACCGATTGCGGGTCCACGTTTTTGCCGATGGATGCACCGGGAATGTGACACGAACTGCAATCCCCGGCGACGCCCGGGAAATCAAGCTGAAACCCGGGGCCGTAATAAGGTCTGGAAGTATCGGGACGGCGCGGGACGGTGGCATTGCCCCAGAGGCTGAAGGCCGTTCCCTTTTCATAGCGGGTGAGCGGACTTTGATTCCCCTCCACATCCGTTCCGTAATACATGGTGAGAAAGCGGGGATTGACCGCCGCTTTCAGATGCGGGTCGTTGAGGCTCATTTTGGTTATGGCAGGGTGGCATTCCGCACAGCTTCCTTTGGGGCCTTCTGGAGGAATCCACTCATAGTGGGGGTTGTCATTGATCTGATAACGAACCAGCATCAGGCGAATCCCATCTTTCGGGGCTTTCACATCCTTAAGAAGCGCGCTGTAGTATCCTTCCTTCCAGGCGGTGACGTTGAAAGCTTTTTCCGCCGGAATGCCGGATAGGATAAAACAGCCGGCTCCGTCGGTCACGGCCACATTCTGTGTTCCCTGCACGCGAACCCGCGCCCCGGCTACCGGCCCCCTCTCGTCTTCCGCCACACCAGAGATGGTAGCGGTTCCCCGTGCTTCGAGCAGGGGTGCTGAAAGAATAGCCGCTACCACCAGCCCCATGCAAAAAGCAATGAGCATCACGCCGGCACAGTGGCGGGCTTTCTTTGTTTTCCTGAAACATCGTTTCTTCATCGCGTTGCGGCGGCAGTTCTTCACTCTTTCCATAAATCAGGTGTCACCTGTTCCGGTTTGTTCATGTCGGAATAGGTGCAGGACTTGAGGTCTCCGTCATATATTTTATCGGCGTATTTCCAGCCGACGCTCCAGTCTTTGGCGGGATAAGGCTCGGGATCGGGCCGGTTTGCCCCGCCCGTTATATCACTGGCTTCAAATTTGTCCGGAAAGGTCACCTGGAATCCCAGGCAGCCGCCGCTCGGGCAGTCGAGGGCTTTATTTGCCCAGCTGCATACAGAGTCGTCACAATCATTTTTGTTGGCCGCCGCGCAGCACTTATTCAGATTGGCATCCCACCTGCAAAAGGACTTGGGTTTGCAGGTTTCCTTTTTCGCCTGGTTGCCAAAGGCATCGGCAAGCTGCTTGGTTTTGTCGTCCTGACCCTGACCAAATCCCATATCCATGGTGACTTCCAGAATGCCCTTGTCGCTATTGTATGATCTGCTCCAGTTGGTCGGCCAGAAATCCACGGGTGTGAAATTGAGCTTATTGCCCCGCAGAACGACGACTTCATCCTCACCATCCTTAACTTTTGTGCCTACCCTTACCATCCGGACATTGGCGGCGCCGGAAAAATTCGGATCACTCCCGACGTAGATCTGGAAGGTCACGCGTGTGGACGGTTTGGCGTACAGCAGGAAAAAGTTGTAGCTCTTATTTTTTTCGAAGACGCTGAGGTTGTGAAAGATCTTGGTTGGATCCCCATAGCGAGGCGTGCCTTTGACCTGGGTGTCCCGGCTGACGGCGGTATCGATATAGTATTTTCCCAGGTTGGCAATCAGGGTGCTGCGCTGCCAGATACCTGCTCCCATCATGCGGATGCTTTGTCCGGGATCTTTCTTCTTTCCATCCTTTTCTTCTTCGGCGGTGTAATACTGCCGGTAAATCGGTACACCGTAGCAGTTGCGCTGATCGCACGAGTTGCACCAGGTGTTGTCCTTGCAATAGTCATCCCCGGAACCCTCCTGAAACTGGTTCGGATAAACGACGGCCGTTACATAGTCGAAAGGCGCCTGAAAACAGGTCTGATCGGAGCCGCATTCCATAGTCAGGGTGGGCGCCAGAAAGAATTTATCTTTGTTCACTGAGATCGTGCCTTCGAAATCCGCATAGGGAAGGCTCTGCGCGCCGGCAAGCCCGGCCAGTGAACCGTCGTTGTCGTTGAGTTCCGTCTGACGATCGACATCGGTAAAGTCTTTGGCAAAGAGTTCGGATTTTATCCCCGGATAATAGCAGTAGTCGCGTTCGACCCAGCTTTCATTGACTTCGGCTGTGCCCGGTTTAAAGAGCGGCACAATGATATAGTGGCGCAGGTCCACCTTGTCGAAAAAAAGATTCCGTGAGTGGAAAGCGGGGGGATAGTAAAATCCGTTGGGCTGTTTCCAGCCGATGGCCGCGTTGGGCAGAATGCACTGGCCTTTATACGGGTCCTCCTGGGCCCTGGGAATGCTCATCGCCCGGTACCCCGAGCCGTACATATACTGGCTGTCGCATTGGCCCTTGCCGCATTTGTCCACGGGGAGCTTCCTGATCTGCAGATAGGCGTTGTTTTCCTGGTAAACGGGACCATCGTAAATATTATAGAGACGCTGATAAACGCCGAATGTATCGATGGGCATGGAAATTCCCTCCGCCTTGGACAGGCAGTAACCTCTGTCCGGTGAATAGGCGCATTCCAGCCCTTTGGGGTACTTATTGAAGGGACCGGCCGGTGACGCATAAGCGTTGCCGGGATTTTCTTTTTTGGCAGGATCCCATGGCTGTGTGTTTCCGATAAAGACGCTGTTGCGCGTCAGGGCCCAGTAGCCGTTGATGACCTGATCGTAGCTGCCGCCCGACACCATGGTCAATCCGCCGTTCAACACATCGGTGAGTGCGCTGTCGGTCACTAAAAACCAGTTGGCTCGAAGCCAGATCGCCGCAAAATTCTGCTGTGCCCAGTGGAAAGACGATGTGTAGGAATCGATGACGCTGACCGGGCATTTGTCGGTATTTCCCTGAAGGCAGACGGATTGATCACAAACTTTCCCGTCGCACAGCGCCGGTGTGTAATTGGCGAAATTGCTGGTATCCGGATACAGTGTGGGTTTCTGGTCATAATAGCTCTGAGCGAACGGGTTGAGAATCGGCTGCAATTTATAACTTTTGTTGCCATCTTTAAAATCCATGACGACGCCGTTGCATGTGGCGGTGTCGCCGACGGTGATCAGTGAATACTGGGCGGTGGAGCAGAAGTTTCCGCGGAAAGATTTGAGCGGCGCCTTGCCATAGGGCTGATCGCGCTTTACTCCGGGATTTTGAATGCCGGCGTAACCCGACCAGGTCATGTCAGAAGAAAGACCGCTGATCCGGGAAGGCACGATCCAGTAACACGCTCCGCAAGTTCCGGCGCCCGCCGCCATGTTGTGATCGAACGTATTCCAGGCGTTCGTGATCTGAAACACGGAAGGGTGCATGATATCGCTTGCGTACTGCTGCAATTGCGCTCCGGGCGGCGGGGTTTCATTCGATGTCATGGCCATGACACCCGGGACTTTGCGGGGATTCTGATCGCTGTCCACGGCGGCCCGGGCATGGATGCCGATATTGGCCATGAAGACATTATCCGCCTCGGTGCCGTCTGCAAGATAGTATCCGTGGCCAATTGATTTCCAGCCGACATTCCTCTCCAGGCGCACCTTTTGTGTTCCCCTCAGTTCGATCCAGTGGGTCATCGACTCGTTGATCGAACAGTCTTTGACAAAGGTTCCATCCGGAACTTCCCGCGTTAAATGGAAATTGACGGGCGCGTGGGCCATGCGGCCGCCCTGACCAAGCTTCTGGAATTCCACCCCCTGCATCTGAAATTTGGCAAATCCCTGGCGGATAATCGTGTGGCCGCCGAAGTAACTGTCATTCGGAAGTTGTGTCTGATAATTATCGCCTTCAGAAATAATCCGGATATTCCTTGTGAGCAGAGCAACGGCCGCCCTTGTTTCCACTTCTTCAATCCTGAATCCGGCATTCTTCAGGCGATCGGGGATATTATGCCCGGCCAGGGAATACTTTTTGCCGTTATGCGGATATTTAATCTCATTATTGATGGTGATTTTTCTTCCATCGGTTTTATCGCTAATGGTGAGCTCTTCGGAGTGGCCGGGCAGGTAGTCGGTTGTCGTCACCACGATCTGATCATTTTTCTGCCAGTCAACATCCCTGTCCAGGGTAAGCGTCTGCGGCGCGGTTTGAGCGGGGAGGTTGTCCGCAAGCCTGGCCCAGCTTGTGCCGGAGTTGTGGAGAAGGATAATATAGCCTCCTTCTGTACTGATGTTTTCGGTCAATCCCTCTTCGATCATGATACTGGTGTGAAAGTCATTTGCGCCCTTGGAAACAGTGATTTCTTTTAGCTTCCGAACCTCGTATTTTCCGGAGCCCTTATCCATGAAAAGTACAGGATGTCCTTTTTCCCAATCGATGACCCGGTCAATGTCAAAATGGGAAGCACCTCTGGTCAGGGGTTTGTTGTAAAGAAATACGCGGGAGGCATCGACGTCCATCGGATTCAACGAACTTAAATCGCTCTCGTAGGTGGCCCCTTTTTTTCCGAACATCTGGATCGTTCCGCCGTAGGAAAGAGCGATTACCTTGCGGCCGAAGTAGGCCCGCTCCGCTAAATTGTCGTCGGTGGGAAGCTTCTTGTATGGGTAAAAATAGTCTTCAATACCCGCAGGCAACTTATACGGGCTTTGGTCACCCTTTGACCATTGCGTTCGCGGGACGCCGCAGATCAGGTCAGGATCGTTCCCGCTGCTCGTTGTCTTGCAGGTGATGCCGTTGTCGGCATCCTTGCCGTAGAGATGGATTGTCACGGTATTGTTGCTGATCGGTTTATCCTCCGATCCGACAATCAGGCTTCCGCCGTTTTCCACCAGGATTGATCTGGTCCAGAAATGAATATTTTTTTCATCCTTGAAGATCAGCTTCCCTTCCGCCGTCGGTTTTCCATCATTGCCAATGGTGCCGTGAATATTGACAAATCCGTAGTTGTAAATTCCGGTTCCGACGCATTTGACCTCTCCCCCCTTGATTTCCAGATCATTGCCGCTGACGTCCGGCTTGAGAGTATTGGCCTCCGTGCATTCGCTAGCATAGGGCGCACCGTAACCGGGGATAGGGATGGACAAAAAAATGATCAGCGCCATAATAAAAATGGACTGTAAAATAAAATGCCGGTACTTCTGCGAAACGATCACGGGATGCCTCCTGAGAAGATGCTTGGGTTTGATGGTTCCTTCCGGGTTGGCTGTTGCTATTTTGCCGCCTTGACTGCATCAGACGCGCCGCTTATCGCTTCTGATGCGCGGGCCGCGTTGTCCCTGAACTCAAATGATTTGATTTCTCCCGAAACGGGATCGAATTCCAGCCGGTGCGAGTTGTTCTGGAAAGCACCGTTGGTGATTTCTACGGCGGCCAGTCTGCCGCACTGCATCAACTCCACCGGGTTTGCCGAAACAAGGGTATCCCGGGTGATTTCCAGTCTGCACTCGGCCGGTATCCTGTAATACAGCCCTTCGGCCTTTTCCGTTTTTTCCGGTCCCTTTACCGGAACATTGCATTTACTGATGGTATAGGACAGTTTGTTATCTTCGATCCACGCCTGAAACTGTTTCCGGAATCGGTCATTGTTGCCCTTGTCTCCGAACCATTTTGTAAAAGGAGCGCCATCGAGCGTGATATCCCCGAAGCTGTCGCATTTTCCCGATTCGACGATCAGCGGTTTGCGGTATTGCAGGGTAAGGTGCCGGTCCAGTTCGGCGATACGCTCCTTCGTTTTCCTGATGATATCTTCCATGGCCGAAATCCTGTCTGCCGCGTTGTTTCCCGTTTCAGCCAGTTGGCCTTCCGCTTTATATAATTTGTTTTTGACGGTTTTCAGATGCTGCTGGAGAACGCCGTATTCGCTTATGACATCTTCGGTGGCCTGATTGCAGATGCCCTGGTCCGGTGCTTCTCCCTTTTGCGCTGACTGGTTTAATTGAAAGGAACGCACCAGCTGATCCTGTTTGAGGGAACGGCTGCTCGCCAGCATGGTCATCGCCCCTCCCAGAAGAGAGGACACATTCAGCGAAGAAACGCCTGTTATCACGTCGCTCACGAGGGTGGCGCCACCCTTGATGATTTCCGCCGTGTTGTCTTTTGCGTCGTAGCTGATGCTGGTCAGGAGACCGTTGGAGATGGAAATCCTGGCCAGAGGGATGGTCTTGGAGAGATTGCTGAAATGGGATGAATCGATCAGATAGGCCCCTGTACCCCTGTCGGGGACCACCCGCTGTTCAATGGCGGTATCTATAATCTCAACGGCACCCCGGCAGTTTACCAGGCGAAACGTCATGACGTAGGAAAGTTCCGTGGCGGGAAGATAATAGGCGATGCCCGTGGCGGGAATGCTGTTGTCGGCCGGCCGGGAGACGATCCTGGTCGTACAGCCCGGGATCAAGCTGAGGAGCAGCAGAAGGAAAATGCTGACCAGAGTCATTGCAGAAGGCTTCCAAGTTTCGTCTGCCTTTATTTTTGTTCTATCGGGTTTAAAGATTACATCCATCGAGGGCTCCCTTGCATTGATTAAAACGGAAATCATCTCACGCGGACAATCCGGACCGGTATGAGGTACCGCTTGATTACTAACACATTTCTGATGGGATTTCATTTCATTTTGGAGTATAGAAACATCCATGCCGGACGCTTGGAATGGAGACAATCTATGCATGCTTTTTTGAAGTCGTACACCCTGTTCCTTTTCATTTTGATCTGTCTCATGGTCCCTCATGGGGATGCCGCCGCCGAGCAACGTCTGGCTCTGGTCATCGGCAATGCCGTTTACGGGTTTTCACCCTTGAAAAATCCTGCCAACGACGCCTCCGACATGGCCGTTTCCCTCCAGAAACTCGGCTTCACGGTCATTCTCAAGAAGAACGTTAATCTCAAAGAGATGGAAGAAAGCATCCAGGATTTCGGCGGTCGTCTGAAAAAAGGCGGAGTGGGTCTTTTCTATTTTGCCGGACATGGACTTCAGGCGGGCGGCGTCAACTACCTTGTTCCCATCGGAGCCAAAATAGACAAGGAGTCGGATATCAAATACGAGGCTGTGGATGCGGGGAGAATTCTCGATGAGATGGCCAATGCCGCCAACGGCATGAATATCGTGATTCTTGACGCCTGCCGGGACAATCCCTTCTCCAGGCAGTTTCGTTCTGCTTCCCGTGGCCTGGCTATTGTCGGCAGCGCCCCCACGGGGACCTATATTTCTTATTCCACAGGACCGGGGCAGGTAGCGCTGGACGGAGACGGACGCAACAGCCCCTTTGCCGCCGCTCTGATGCAATTCATGAAAGAACCGGGCCTGACGATCGAGCAGGTTTTTAAAAACGTCCGTCACAAGCTGGGCCAGGAAACGGCCGGTAAACAGGTGCCCTGGGAATTGTCATCCCTGGAAGGGGATTTTTTCTTCCTGCATGGTAGTTCTACAAAGACAGGCACGTCAAGGGATATGGCCGACAGCGGGTACAAAGGTGCTACAGAAGCCAGGCCAGCCCAGGATCGGTCGTCTTCCGAGCAGGCCGCCTTCAGGGATGCGGTTACCGGAATGGATTTTATCCTGGTTAATGGAGGTTGTTTCCAGATGGGTGACGGTCTGGGCGACGGATTGCCTTCCGAAAAGCCCGTTCATGAGGTTTGTCTGGACAGCTTCTATCTTGGCAAATACGAAGTTACTCAGGGGCAGTGGAAGAAAGTAATGGGAGCAAACCCTTCCCACTTCAAAGCCTGTGGGGACCAATGTCCTGTGGAGAACGTGAAATGGACGGACGTTCAGTCCTTTATCGCGGAACTGAACGGATTGACCGGTCAGACTTACCGCCTGCCCACGGAGGCGGAATGGGAATATGCCGCCCGCGACGGGGGAAAAATGGTGAAATGGGCGGGGACCAGCAGTGAAGGCAAACTAGGCGACTTTGCCTGGTACGATGACAACTCAGGGGACAAGACGCATCCGGCGGGGCTGAAGAAGCCTAATGCCCTGGGATTCTACGATATGTCGGGCAATGTCTGGGAATGGACCGGCGATTGGTACGCGGAGGCCTATTACCAGAAGAGTGCGAGAGATAATCCCCGCGGCCCCAATGATGGGACTGACCGGGTGCTGCGCGGGGGATGCTGGCTTGACCGCGCCAGGGATTGCCGGACAACCATACGCTTTAACTTCAACCCGGCCAATGGTTTCAAGAGCATCGGCTTGCGCCTGGTGCGTCAGCTCGGGAAGTGATTAAACTAAGGAGCCACGTTGACAAGAACAATTGATCTAACTGCATTGAAAACCATTTTGGATGACCGCCGGGTTTCAGCCGGCGAATCAGTCCTCAACCTGCATTCCCATGATGAATCGTTTCATGCCCCGTCTCTTCCCGATGTCGTCGTGTGGCCCCACACGACCGAGGAAGTCAGCCGCCTTGTCGCCTGGGCTTATCAAAACAAAGTGCCGGTTGTCGCTTGGGGCGCCGGAACCAGCCTGGAAGGAAACCCCATTCCGGTGCAAGGCGGTATGGTTATCGATTTTAATGAAATGAACCAAATCATCGCCGTCCGTCCGGAAGATTTTCAGGCGGATGTTCAGGCCGGCGTGATTTATAAGGAACTCAACCTGGCGCTGGTCCATGAGGGTCTTTTTTTCCCTCCGGACCCCGGAGCCGCGGCCACCATAGGCGGCATGATCGGCAACAACGCCAGCGGCATCCGTTCAGTCAGATACGGCGCAACCAAGGATTACATTATGCGGCTGGTGGTTGTCCTGCCCAATGGCGACGTCATCCGCGTGGGCAACCGCGCGCGAAAAAGTTCGTCCGGTTACAATCTTCCGGCTCTCTTTACCGGATCGGAAGGAACGCTGGGCATTGTCACCGAAGCCACATTAAAACTGGTCGGCCTGCCGGCGAACTTTATGGCTGTGCGGGCAACCTTTCCCACGGTTCTTGACGCCACGACGACGGTGTATCAGATTATGCGTGCGGGCCTTGCGCCTGCCGCCATGGAATTTCTGGATGCCAATGTCGTCCATGTGCTTAATTGCGACCGCGGGCTGACGCTTGAAGAAAATCCCACGCTGCTCATGGAATTTTCCGGATACAGTAAACAGGGACTTGCCGAAGAAATGAATTTTGTGGAAGAGATTTGTCAGCAAAGCGGCGCTCTTTCCATTGACAAGGGAATCGGCTCTGAGGAACGGGCGCGTCTTTGGGAAATCCGGCATCAAACCTATGAGTCCATCAAACGTTTTCACATCGGTCTTTCCCCGTTAATTATGGATGTGGCGGTGCCGCTGTCCCGCTACAGCGAGATGGTGGATTTCAGCAAAAAGGAAGTTCAGGATCTGACCGCGTATCTTTTCGGACACGCAGGCGACGGCAATATTCATGTCCATGTCATGGATGATCCGCAGGATAAAAAACGCTGGAACCGGGTGGAGGAAGCAAGCAGGAACATTGTGATGAAGGCGCTGGAATTTGAAGGCACCTGCACCGGTGAGCACGGCATCGGCATCGGCAAAAGCTGTTTTATGAAAACAGAGCATGGTGAAAGCCTTCTTTTCATGAAGCGCCTTAAGGCATTGCTGGATCCGGAGAATCTGTTTAATCCCGGGAAATTTTTTCCGTGAGTCAAAATCTAATGATGAAGAGTGCAGCAGGCTATTGGCGAGTCATTGGCAATAAAGCGTTCAAATCAAAAAAGTTCATGACAAAAAAACCGCCGCCCTTCCAAAGAAGGACGGCGGTTTGGTTTCGGGTTAGGCCGCTTTAATCGGGACTTTAGTCCCTTTGTTTTTTGCTGACGGGCTTTTTGGAATTGTGACATTCAAGACGCCGTTTTTAAAGCTGGCTTCCGCTTTATTGGCTTCCGTTTCAGTGGAGAGCGGAATCACGCGGTTAAAAGAACCATAGGATCGTTCCATGTAATAATAGTTTTTCCCCTTGTCTTCTTTTTCCTCCTTCTTTTCACCTTTGATCGTTACCGCTTCGCTGGTTACGGTGACCTCAATGTCCTTTTCCTCGACGCCGGGAAGTTCCGCACGAATGGTAAACTCTTTATCACTTTCCTTGACGTCAAGGGACGGCATGAAAGAACCGAATTTCCCCGACGCAAGTCCGCGTGGCGCAACATCAAATCCGGTGAAGAAATCATCAAACAAACTATTCATCTGGCGCTGCAAAGAATAGAAGGGATGATCGTCATCTCTTCCCGCAGGTCTTTGCACTGCCGGCAATAGATTTTTTATTCTCATAATCATATCCTCCTATGAAACCCAAGCTTCAGCAACGAAGTGCGCTGAAGCTTGCTGGTTGGATTATCCCGCCGGAGGCGGGGCTTGTACATTCAAGATTTAATCGTTGTTCGCTTGCCACCCTCAGGGTGGTATCTCAAATTTCGTCGTTCGTATTTCGTCGTTTGTATCTCGTAAACCGTGAACTCTGAATCTTTCTACGCCGCCTTGATGGCGATTTTTTTCGGTTTCACTTTTTCTGCTTTCGGAAGTTCCAGTCGCAAGACGCCGTTCTTTACGGTTGCAACAATCTTATCGTGGTCAATTTCTTCCGATAGCGTAAACACCCTTTCATAATCTCCGATTTCATATTCTGAATACATCATTGTTGCATCCTTGATCCGGCCGTTTTCAACCCGTCCGGTGATAGTCAAAATATTTTTTTCCAGTTCAATATCAACCGTCTTGTCATCAACGCCCGGCATATCAGCTAACAAAAAGAGAGAATCTTTATTTTCATAAATGTCCACGCGCGGCACAAAAGTCTTGACGTTGCGGATACGTTCTGTGGCCGACACGTTTTCTGTTTTCTGCATATCTTTTTCCACCATGGAATCACACCTCCTTTCCATCTATTGAATCTTAATCTTCTTGGGTAAATCTTCTTTGATTCTGGGCAACATAACCGTTAAAATTCCCTTTTCATACCTGGCTTCCACCGCTTGCGCGTTAACCTGAAACGGGAGTTGGATATTACGTTTGAAGCTCCCGATGCCTCTTTCCTGGCGAAGATAAGTTTCGCCCTGAGTGAAAGTCTCCTGCAAAGCTGTGCCTGACAAGGTTACAACATCACCGAGGACGGAAATATCCATTTTTTCAGGATCTATTCCGGGCAGTTCCGCTGTGACCACTGCAATTCCGTCTTTTTCCCAGATGTTGACTGCGGGATAATCCTGAGGTGACTTTTGCCCGACATTGGAAAAAAGCCGGTTCACTTCCCTCTGCAGGTTCAGCATTTCCGGCATAGCGTCGGAAAATCTTCTGATTCTCCATAAACTTGGATTGAACATAAACTTTCCTCCTTTCATGAAAAATTATTGTAAGCTACTGCTCTTATTGCTTATTTTACTGTTTCGAGCTAAATATATGAATGAAAATTATCTTGTCAAGAGAAACGGCAGCCATGTCCATATCTCTGCTTGCAGCAGATGGTGATTAAAGGGAAAAGAGGGAGAAAAAACAGCCTGATGCCCTTGACACACCATACCCGCGTTCTTATATTATGCGCGCTTTAAGCAATGGTTTTTAAAGGAACAAGGAAAAGCTATTATGAAAGATCATATTGTCAAATTGTTCAAGGAAAGCTGCAGAGTCAAAGAAGCTTTTATCAATGATAATCTCGGCAAGCTGGTCAGTGTTATTGAGGTTTTAACAGCGGCTCTTAAGGCCGGAAATAAAATCATGATTTTCGGCAATGGAGGTTCTGCAGCAGACGCGCAACACTTGGCTGCGGAATTTGTCAACCGCTTTATCATCGAAAGGCCACCGTTGCCCGCTATTGCATTGACAACGGATACTTCCGTTATTACCTCTATAGGTAACGATTATGATTTCTCGGAAATATTTGCCAAGCAAATCCGTGCGCTGGGTCAGCAAGGCGACGTGGCGTGGGGTATCAGCACCAGCGGAAATTCACCCAATGTGCTGAAAGGCCTCGAACAGGCTAAGAAGATGGGGCTGGTCACACTGGCTTTTACCGGCAAGGATGGCGGCTCTATAGCACAAACGGCTGATTATTCGTTGAACGTGTCATCAAACAGCACGGCGCGCATTCAGGAAGCACATATCACGGCCGGGCATGCAGTTTGCGAATTAGTGGATATTAAATTATTCCAGAAACCGGATTTAAAATAAAAGAGTGGCAGGAGTGGGAGTGAAAACGAAAAAAGATCATTATGACAAAAAAATAAAGGTGGATGCTTCTGAAGCGGCCGAGACCGCAGAGGAAACAGTTACCTTGGAGCATGGTGAATTAAGTGAATTAAAAGAAGCGCTCGCAACGAAGGAAAAAGAGTCCAAGGATAATTATGAACGTTATCTCAGGGCTGTCGCCGAACTTGATAACTTCAAGAAGCGGGCGGCGCGGGATAAAGCCGATATTATTAAATACGGCAAAGAGGATGTGATTAAGGATATTCTGCCTTTTCTGGACAGCCTTGATCGGGCGTTGGAGCATGCTGACAGCAACGACGCACAGGCGTTCAAGTCCGGCATTGCACTGATTCAGGATCAGTTGCTTTGCTGTTTAAAAAAACATGGCGTGGAGAGAATCGAAAGCGCCGGCGCGGATTTTGATCCCAACTTCCACGAGGCTCTGATGCAAATGGATAGTTCGGATCATCGGGATAATCAGGTTGTCAGTGAAATTGAAAAAGGTTATTTGCTCAACGGCAGGTTGATTCGGCCGTCGAGAGTTTGTGTATGCAAAAAGACCAAAGAAAATAATGGATGTGAAATAAATGATGCCAATGGAGAATAAGGAGGAATAAAAATGGGAAAAATTATCGGAATAGATTTAGGAACGACGAACTCATGCGTGGCGATTATGGAAGGCGGCGACCCTGTTGTTATTGCTAATCAGGAAGGCAACCGCACCACACCGTCTGTTGTTGCCATTACGGAAAGCGGTGAACGTCTGGTCGGTCAGGTGGCCAAAAGACAGGCGATCACCAATTCGGAAAATACGGTCTACGCCGTCAAAAGAATGATCGGCAGAAAATACAATTCTAAGGAAATTCAGTACGACGTGAAGATATCCGCATACAAAATCACCGAAGCGGCGAATGGCGACGCTCAGGTGACTGTGCGTGGCAAAAATTATTCGCCGGCCGAAATTTCGGCGATGATTCTGACGAAGATGAAGCAGACCGCAGAAGACTATCTGGGTGAAAAAGTAACGGATGCCGTCATCACAGTTCCGGCATACTTTAACGACTCTCAGCGTCAGGCGACCAAAGACGCGGGCAAGATTGCCGGTCTGAATGTGTTGCGTATCATTAATGAACCGACTGCTGCGGCGCTGGCTTATGGTTTGGACAAAAAGAAAGACGAGAAAATCGCCGTGTTCGATTTGGGCGGCGGTACTTTTGATATTTCAATTCTCGAGTTGGGCGAGGGCGTTTTCGAAGTGAAATCAACCAATGGCGATACGCATCTGGGCGGTGAAGACTTCGACCAGCGTGTCATGGATTATCTGGTCGCCGAATTCAAGAAGGATCAGGGCATTGACCTGCGCACCGATAAAATGGCGTTGCAGCGTCTGAAGGAAGCGGCGGAAAAGGCGAAGATGGAGCTTTCCACAACGATGGAAACGGACATCAACCTGCCGTTTATTACAGCGGACGCCTCAGGGCCCAAACATATGAATATCAAGCTTACCCGCGCGAAACTCGAATCGCTGGTAGAGGATTTAATTGATAAAGTCGTTGGTCCCTGTCAGACCGCTTTGAAAGATGCCAATCTTTCGCTTAAAGATATTGACGAAGTGATTCTGGTTGGCGGGATGACCCGCATGCCGCGCGTTCAGCAAAAAGTGAAGGAGCTTTTCGGTAAGGAACCGCACCGGGGCGTCAACCCGGATGAAGTGGTGGCCGTTGGTGCGTCAATTCAAGGCGGTGTGCTGGCGGGCGACGTCAAAGATGTCCTGCTTTTGGACGTGACACCGCTTTCACTGGGCATTGAAACTCTGGGTGGCGTCATGACCCGGCTCATTGAGAAGAATACGACAATTCCCAGCAAGAAAAGTCAGATTTTCTCGACAGCCGCAGATAATCAGCCTGCCGTTAGTATCCATGTTCTGCAGGGTGAACGACAGATGGCTGCAGACAACCGGACGCTGGGACGCTTTGAGTTGGTGGGCATTCCCCCCGCACCGCGCGGTGTGCCTCAGGTTGAAGTGACGTTTGATATCGATGCCAACGGCATTGTACATGTCAACGCCAAAGACCTGGGCACGGGCAAGGAGCAGAGCATCAAGATTACAGCGTCCAGCGGGCTTTCTGAAGCGGAAATTGAAAAACTGGTTCGCGATGCAGAGGCGCATGCTGAAGAAGACAAACGTCGCAAGGAGCTGATTGAAGCCAGAAACCACGCTGATTCGCTGGTGTATTCGGTTGAAAAGAATGTTAAGGAATTTGGCGATAAAGTGGATGCAGCGGAGAAAGCCAAGATCGAAGAAGCTATCGCCAAGGTGAAAAAAGCGCTGGAAGGCGACGATCTGGAAGCAATTAAAAAATCTCAGGATGAATTGATGAATGTATCTCACAAACTGGCGGAAGCCATGTATGCCAAAACGGGCGGCGGACCGGGTACGGGAGGCGGCGCGGGAGCCGCAGGCGCTGATCAGTCTTCCGGCAAAAAAGACGACGACGTCGTTGATGCGGATTTTGAAGAAGTAAAAAAGTAAATTATTCATATCAAAAGCCCGAAATCGTATTACGCGGTTTCGGGCTTTTTTACATCGACCTGTCCTGAAAAATATTATACAATTCCTCAAGATTATCGAGGAGGCACGATGAAGAATGCTCGCCTGTTGGCTTTAATACCCATCTTGTTCCTGACCGTTTTTTTTATGAATCGGGTGGAAGGGTATGGAATTGCCATTAAAAGCGTAGCAGCGGCTGAAGTGAAAACCATTAAAAAACCTTTGTCTGCGTTTGAAAACAAGTCATCTGGCATTAAGCCTCCCGCTGTTAAACAACAGGAAATCAAGCCGCCGGTGCTTGCCCCGCTTGCTGATCCGGTCAATCGTAATGCTGTCGGATGTATTTTCCCTTTGACTGGCCGTTTTGCTGATGCGGGAAACAAGGCGCTCGACGCCGTTTTATTGTCGGCAAAAATATTCAATCAACGTTCTGTCTCGCCGTGGAAAATCGTTGTGGCTGATTCCGGTGAAACTCCGGAGGGAATAAAAGAAGCGGTTGCCTGTTTGGCAGATGCAAAAGTGATCGCGATTATAGTCATTGCCGGCACAGCGGAAGCAAACGTTGCCGCCATTGAGGCCCAGAGGCGGCAGGTGCCGCTGATTTTGATTGCCTCCAAAGAGGGTGTCACGGAAATTGGCGAGTATGTATTCCAGCATTTTCTGACGCCAACCCAGCAGATTCAGGCCTTAACGAAATATGCCTTCGACACCTTCAACATAGCGATTTTTTCCGTTCTTTACCCTCAGGATGATTACGGAGAGGAAATGGTTCGTCTCTTCCGCAATGAAATCAAAAAAGCAGGCGGCAAGATAGATCAAGCCATTCCTTACGGTAAAAGACAAACTGATTTTACAGAACAAATTAAAAAGCTTACAGGAAACAAATTCGGAGTTTCAGAGAAAGTTCATACCGCGACGGAGGAATCTCAAGGCAAATTATCTGTGGGCTTTGAAGCACTGTTTATTCCGGATTCACCGCTGCGGGTGAAGATGATTGCATCTCAGCTTGCATTTTATGATGTCAAAGCTGTGAGATTACTAGGAACCAGTTTATGGCATTCATCTGATTTACTGAAGAAAGGTGCCGAGTATCTGGAGGGAGCTGTTTTTGCGGACAGCTTTCTGGTGAACGGGATCCTGCCGGAAACCAACGATTTTGTGGATATTTATTATTCAGCGTACAGTCGTGATCCTGGCACGATTGACGCTCTGTCTTACGATACGATGGGATTGGTCTTAGGTGTTCTGGAAAACGGGGAAATTAAAACTCGCGCTGAATTTATAAAGGCCCTCTCGGCGGTTCAGGGTTTTCGCGGGGTGACCGGGACCATTTCTTTTCATGGCAGCCGCGTTGCTCAAAAAGATGCATTTATTCTGAAAGTTCAAAACGGGAAAATTGAACAGGTAAAATAGGAAAATAGGATGAGAATTCTTTTGACAAACGATGATGGGATTTATGCGCGCGGTTTAAGCGCTTTGTACGAGGAACTGTCGAAGGAGGCGGATTGTTTGATTGTTGCGCCGGAGATCGAGCAGAGCGCAGTCGGTCATGCCATCACTTTATTCAGACCCCTCATGGTTCGAAGCGCAACTAAAGGCGGCAACTTTCTGGGGTATGCCGTTTACGGGACGCCGGCGGATTGCGTGAAAATCGGCATCAAGGAACTGGCCTCGCAAATGCCGGATCTGGTGGTTTCCGGGATTAACCGGGGCTCCAACTGCGGAAACAATTTGATTTACTCCGGAACCGTTTCGGCTGCCACGGAAGCGGCAATGATGGGCGTAACATCCGTGGCGGTGTCTCTCGATACCCACCGGGAGGCGGATTTTACTTTTGCCGCCCGGTTTGCCCGCCGTATGGTGCGGTTGATTAAGTCCAATAAATTGTTACAGGGCAGCGCGTTCAATGTAAATATTCCCTGCCTGCCTGAAGAAAAAATAAAGGGAGTTGTCGTGGTGAGGCAGGGCAAGGGCAACGTTATCGAGACGTTTGAAAAACGCATCGATCCGCGGGATAATGTTTATTACTGGATCTCCGGTGAAAAGATAACCGCCGATAAAGATTTACAGACTGATATCGGCGCTCTGGCGCAGGGCTATGTGACCATTACACCGATTCAATATGATCTGACTCGGTATGAGCTGATCAACGGGCTTCAGAATCTGATTGGCGGCAGTGACTTCTAAATTTCATGCCATCAGCGTATCAGCAGCACCGGTATGGGACTTTTCTGGATGATGTGAGACGTCGTACTGCCCAATAGCCATTCACGCAGACGGTTATGGCCGTAGGCGCCCATGACCATCAACTCCACCGATCCTTCCCTGATAAATTTGAGGATTTCGTCTGATTCACGGCCTGAGAAAATAATCACTTCACAGTCTGCCAGGCCTTGTTGAGCCATATCGTCAACCTGCGCGGATAAATCGGCCGCTTTTTGTGCATCGGTGCTGATAATGAGGACGGTGATCGGCCATTTGGCTTTCTCAGAAAGGTTCAGAGACAACTCCAGCGCCTTTCTGGCCGGAGCGCTGCCGTCGTAAGCGAGTCCCATGCTTTCGATCTCACGAAATGACTTCGGAATGACCATAACGGGTTTTCCTGAACGGCGAATAACGGTTTCAGCAACCGATCCGATCAACCCGCCTTCCTTCGGATGGAAGTGTTCCCCCTTTTTAGCCATCAAAATTAAATCGGCGTTTTTTGCTTCTTCGATGATGGTATCGCTTATTTTGCCGATATTTTTTTTCGTTTCACAGGCGATGCCCGCCGTTTTGCAGCGGTTCTCGAAATCCTTCAATAATCGATCAGCTTTTTCTTTCAGAGAAGTTTCGACGGCCTCAAAACAACCGTCACAGGACGGCGGCATGCCGACGGTTGATGAAATTTCAGTCATCATCGGTCCCTGAATAAGGTATACGTCGATAACATGCAGTCCCGCAAGGCTTGCCTCAAGCTTCGGCGCAATATAGATTCCGTAATCGAGAGCGATGCCGCTGTTGGTTGAGCCGTCAAGCGGAATCAATATGGTTTTGATCATGATGGCTACCTCCTTGCACGCAGACAGCAATTATTTTTGCTTTTTATCAAAATGCGTCAAGTCATGCAGTAAATTGGCTACATCCTTTTCATTCCAAGTGCGCGCCTGTCCGTCCTCTTCGCTTGCGTCCATGTCGATATGGACACCGTCTTCGTTAAAGGTCAGGAATTTACCCGCCAGATTGCCGTTTTTATAAGTTGCCTGTTCTTTAATCTGCCCGTTTTTAAAGTAGGCGATATAGTCGCCTTCGCGTTTATCGTTTTGAAATAGTCCTTTTTCCTTAATCTGTCCGTTTTTATAATAGCAGACGTACTCTCCCGCAAACTTTCCGTTTTCGAAATTCTCTTCTTCTCTTAATTCGCCTGTTTTATAATAGCGACGATAGGAACCATGCAGTTTCCCGTCTTTATAAGTCTCTTCTTCCCGCACATGCCCATTTTCATAATAGGAAATATAGAGCCCGTTCATCTTATTGTTGATAAAGTTTACTTTTTCCCGAACTTGCCCGTTGGAAAAATAACTGATGGCTGGTCCATTCCTCTTGCCGCGGCTGAAATGGAGCTGTGCCATGATCTGGCCGCTGGGAAAGAACGCCGTATATTCACCGTCCATCTTGCCTTCCAGCAGATGTTTCTTTTCCTTCACCGCTCCGTTGGGATAATGAATAATTTCTTCTTGGGCCATAAAATTATTGCTCGCCTCACGTATGGTGTTATTTTCTTCCGGTTATTAGGATTTCTAAACAATCCTCCGGGATAATGCAACCGAAAACAGCTAAAATTCTGCAAATTTTGTTTTACTTTTTTTCAAAAGGCAATTAGGGTTTGACATCCGAACGATTAGTTCAATATAATAAGTTCATAATTCTGATAAAGAGCGGATAAGAATGATTGTTTCCAATTTAGATACAACAAGGGTTGCTATTATCGGACCGGGACGTCTGGGCACTTCATTTGCCTATAAGTTCGGACGCGATAACAAACGCGTTGCCATATACTACCATAACTCTGATGTCTGCAAGGCCATTAACCGGGACCATTTAAATCCTATTCATTTAACCGATGATCTGGCCCGGCATGCGGGCGGCATGGATCAGGTTCCGCGCTTCTCGCCGAAGGTTTATGCGACCAACGACCTGGAGCATATTGTCGAGAATAACGATTTCATTCTTCTATGTGTCACGATGAATCGTCTGCCGGAATTGCTCAATTATCTCAAACCGATGATCGATAAAAAAGCCGGCGATACCTGCCTGATTTCACCCATCAAAGGGTTGATCTCCGACGCAATATCGACTGAATTGATCACGCCGTCGCAGTTAATCCGTAATCATTTGCGAAACCTGGAGCATAAGTATCAGGTAGCATGCGTAGGCGGGCCTTTTTTTGATATCGACATCGCGCTGGGCAAACCGGTGTGTTTGACCATTGCGGGGAATCATCGCACCGCCAACATCATCCGTGACCACCTGCTGATGTTTAATCGCAAGGAACTCAATGCCTATTATAATTTTGACAAGATCGGTGTGGAGGCCTGCGGCGCCTTAAAAAATATCGTGGCCAATATCAAAGGTCTGGCCGATTCGCTGGATTTAGGTGATTCGATGCCCGGTACGATTTTCGCCCGTTCCGGTGTGGAAATCCGTTCACTGACGAGAGTACTGGGCGGTAGTTTCCAGGCGTTTCACTCTCAGGCCGGCGTAGGCGATATGTATGTCACCGTTTCTTCCCTGGCCAGTAAAAATTACCGCTACGGGAAATATTTCTACGAGCTTTACACCGGCAATCCCATTGAAACCAATCTACGGGTGCTTGATAAAATTGACGGCACACCGGAAGGACCCAATACGATTCGCAATGTTTATAAATATCTGGAAAAGAAAAACATGTACAGTCCGCTTTTTTCCTGCGCCTATAATATCTTTAACAAGGGCGGCAATAAAGATGCGATCAAGGATATGATTATTCATGCCTGCCAGTTTGATAAAAGAAGAAATGAATATATCGGGCCGTTTTCCAGACTGATGTATCGGATTTTTCCTGATTACTGGTACAGGCGGAATAAGGAAATATTCGATTGATTCTTCCCGCCGTGCATCGTAACGCACATGTTAATTTTCTTGACACGAACAGGTCATCTCCCTATACTGAAAACGCGTGAAATTATTTCAGAGGTGATCGAATTTCTAATACATACTGCCTTGGCGCTCATAGGTGATGGTTCGATATTTTTGATGAATCGGGCGCCTTTGTAAATCCAAAAAATGTTCGATGCAGAGCAAGTTCAAAATTTCAAGTATCCCTGCCGGTATTTACAAAAGGCTTGATATCATGTCCCAGAGCAAAGTGAAAACCTTATGCCGTCAGTTGAATAGAAAACTGCACGGTCACAAAAAAAATAAAAAATCGGCCGCGGTATGTGTTCAAAATGATCCGACGATCGATGGACGGGAAATTATGTGGAAGCAGAAAATAGTCTCCCCCGAGGAGATGCTGGCGAAAATTGATCCGGGCATGAGCATTTTTCTGGGGACGGGCATGGCCGAACCCCGCACGCTGGTCAAGCACCTGATGGAATCCGATCAGTTTAACCTGCAGGATCTGGAATTGATTCAGCTGGTCAGCTTGGGCGACGCCGTGGCCATTGATGAACGCTATGCGCGGAAATTTCGTTTAAAAACATTTTTTTCCGGATGGATTGCCTCCGATGCTATCAGTCAGGGCAGGGTGGATTTGATTCCCAGCCGCTTTTCGCGTGTTCCCTGGCTTTTTAAAACCGGGGCGATCAATATTGACGTGGCTTTTATTCAGGTGACGCCCCCCGATGAAAACGGTTATGCTTACCTGGTGGGCGCGTCGGTGGAGCGGCAGGCCATGGAAATGGCAAAAATGGTTGTCGGTGAGATCAATTCCCAGATCCCCCGGACCATGGGCGACACGCTGGTGAATATGAATGATTTTCACTATCTGGTCGTGGCGACCGAACCACCGTACTATGTCGGCCGCTGGCCGCTTCAGGAAGTTTATCTGAAAATTGCGGCCAATGTCGCTTCGATTATCCAGAATGGCAATTGCATTTCCTACGGCATCGGGCCGCTTTTTGAAGCGCTGGCCAAGACTCTGTCCACGAAAAAGAATCTGGGTGTCCACTCACCTTTCTTCACGGACGCTCTGATGGATCTTGTCAAAAGCGGCGCTGTTTCCAACCGCTATAAAGGTGTTTTTCGCGGCAAATCCTGCGCTTCCTATGTCATCGGTTCCAAGGAACTGATGTCATGGCTGGATGTAAATTCGCTGGTGGAATTTCAGCCGCAGGATATTGTAATGGATCCCCGAACCATCGGCCTCAACGACAACATGGTGGCTATTTTCCCGGCGCGTAAAGTGGACCTGACCGGCGATATCGCCTTGCATACCGGCAAAGGCAATGTGACCGCCGGCCCCGGCAACGTTCAGGAACTCTTCTGGGGCGCTTCGCTTTCCAAAAACGGACGGACCATTTTTGCCCTGCCCAGCCGCAACCGCAAGGGGAAACCCAATATTCTTCTTTCGCTGGATAAATATCCTTTTCAGTTTACCAATCGTGAATCCATGGATGTTGTTATTACGGAATACGGCGTGGCTTTCCTGATGGGCAAGACGCTTCGCGAGAGGGCTCAGGCACTCATTGAAATTGCACATCCCGATGACCGCGCAGAACTGGTCAGACAGGCCAAAGAAGCTAAAATGATTTACGCCGATCAAATATACTTTGCCGAGTCGGGCCATCTCTATCCGGACAAAATCGCCTGTTCGCATAAGTTTAAAGAGAATCTGATCGTCCGCTTCCGGGCGATCAAACCGTCCGATGAAGAAGAAATGCGCCGTCTGTTTTACCGGTTTTCCGATCAGTCGGTTTATTATCGTTACTTTACCCCGATCAAAACCATGCCTCACAGAAAAATGCAGGAATACGTTAATGTGGATTACCGTTATACCATGTCCATTGTGGCCCTGATTGATGAATCCGGCGTTGAAAAACTGATTGGCGAGGCGCGGTATGCGCGGTCGCAGGGAGAGTCTTTTGCCGACACCGCCTTTATTGTGGATGAAAACTATCAGGGCATGGGCATCGCCAGTTATCTTTTCAACCTTTTAATCCGCGCAGCCCGTGAAGAAGGTATGGCCGGGCTGAAGGCCGATGTTCTGGAAAACAACCGGTCCATGTTGAAAGTTTACGAAAAAGCGCCGTTTCCCGTGCAGACCGTGCTTTCCGGCGGTGTGTATAAGATAACCATTCCTTTCAATACGCCGTAAAGCAGAGGCTCTGATGATTTTCAGCTTCAGGAAATCCAGTGAAGAGAATGCTATTTTTCTCCGGTCTTTTTCAGCGCCGCTTCGATGAATCTGCTGAAGAGGGGATGCGGTCTTGTCGGACGCGATTTGAATTCCGGGTGAAACTGACAGCCCAGAAACCACGGGTGGTCCGGGATTTCCACAATCTCCGCCAGTTTGCCGTCGGGCGACGCGCCGGTGATTTTGAGACCTTTGTCCGTCAGGGCCTTCTTGAAGTCGTTATTGAATTCATAGCGGTGGCGGTGCCTCTCGGAAATATCCTTCTCGCCGTAAGCAATCATAGCCAGAGAATTTTCTGTAATCGCACAGGGCCAGGCGCCCAGTCTCATGGACGCTCCCATATCCCTCACGCTGCGCTGTTCGGGCAACAGATCAATCACCGGGTATTTGGTGGTCAGATCAAATTCGGAGCTGTTGGCTTTGCCCATGCCGCAGATGTTGCGGGCGTATTCGATCACGGCCATCTGCATACCCAGGCAGATGCCGAAGTACGGGATTTTGTTTTCCCGCGCGTACTGGGCGGCCAGGATCATTCCTTCAATGCCCCGGTTGCCGAAGCCTCCGGGAACTAAAACGGCGTCAACATCCGACAGATGAAGCGCCGCACCGTCTTCTTCGATTTTTTCGGTATCGACAAATTTCAGTTTTACGCGGCAGTTGTTGGCGATGCCGCCGTGGATCAGCGCTTCATTGAGGCTCTTGTAAGAGTCGGTGAGGTTAACATATTTGCCCGCAATCGCCACGCAGACTTCGCCTGCCGGATGGAAAAATTTTTCCACGACATTTTCCCATTCCGCAAGTTTGGGCTGGCCGGTCCACATATTGAGGAGTTCGATGATTTTAGCGTCCAGGCCTTCACGATGATAAACCAGCGGGCATTCATAGATGCAACCAACATCCTTTGCCGTAAAAACGGAAGAGATCTCAACGTTGCAGAAGAGGGCGATCTTGGCTTTAATGTCTTCGGATAAAAAGTTTTCCGTCCGGCACAGCAGGATGTCCGGCTGAATGCCGATTTCTCTGAGTGCTTTAACGCTGTGTTGTGTGGGTTTCGTTTTGACTTCACCGGCGGTTTTGATGAAGGGCACCCAGGTTAGATGGATGAAAATAGCGTTTTGACGGCCGGCCTCATTGCGGAATTGACGGATGGCTTCCAGAAAGGGCAGACTTTCGATATCGCCCACGGTGCCGCCGATCTCCACGATGGAGACGTCGAAGCCTTTTGCCGTTTCACGGATGTAATCTTTGATCTCGTTGGTGATGTGCGGAATGACCTGGACGGTTTTGCCCAGATAATCGCCGCGCCGTTCCTTGGTGATGACGGAAAAGTAAACCTGGCCGGTGGTGAGATTATTGCATTTTCCCATGCGCGTTGACGAAAACCGCTCGTAATGGCCAAGATCCAGATCGGTTTCCGCGCCATCGTCTGTTACGAAAACTTCACCGTGCTGAAACGGGCTCATCGTTCCCGGATCAACATTGATGTAGGGATCTAGTTTCTGGTTGGTGACTTTCAGACCGCGGCACTCCAGCATGGCGGATATGGAAGCAGCCGCGAGGCCTTTACCCAGTGATGACAAAACGCCGCCGGTCACAAAAATAAATTTAGTGTTTTTCATGTTTATTCAATCAAACCTTTCAATGCGCCGTGAGACGGAATATTTTCCCGGCGCCGGTAATTATGGGTTACTAAAAGACATGGTCCGTGTCAGGCATTGATACGGATTACTTGATTTCGCTTTTTACAACATCAGCAATCTGCTGACAATACTTTTCAGTTGCATCACGGGATGGTCCTTCCACCATCACGCGGCACATGTTTTGTGTCCCCGAGTATCTGACCAGCACCCGTCCTTCTTCACCCAGGGCCTGTTCCACCTGATGGATGATTTTCATGAGTTTGGGAAGGGTGGTGATATCCGGCTTGCTTTTTACATCAATATTGATGAGCTTTTGCGGGAATACATCCATGAGCTGTGCCAGTTCGGACAGCGGCTTGCCTTCTTTCATCATCGCGGCAATGAGTTGCATGGCGGCGATGATGCCGTCGCCTGTTTTATGGTGATCGAGAAAAATCATATGTCCTGCGTCTTCGCCACCGATTACGGCATCCAGCCGCAGCATGTCCGCCAGGACATAGCGATCTCCGACATTGGACGTGTGGTTTTGAAAGCCATATTTCTTACAGGCAACCCTCAATCCCAGATTGCTCATGACCGTGCTGACCAGAAGATTGTTCTTCAGCCGTCCTTCTTTCTTCATGACACAGGCGCAGATAATGAGCAACTGATCGCCGGTCAGTTCGTTGCCCTTTTCATCAATGGCAATCAGCCGGTCGCCATCTCCGTCAAAGGCCAGCCCGAGAGACGCCCCGTTATCAACCACGGCTTTTCTCAGGTCCTGCGTATGCTGCGAGCCGCAGCGGTCATTGATGTTAATGCCGTTCGGCGCGTTGTGAATCACGGTGATATCGGCGCCCAGTTCGCCAAACACATCAGGCGCGATGCGGTAAGTGGCGCCGTTTGCGGTATCCATCACGATTTTTATTCCTTCCATCGATAGATTGCGAGGAAAAGAATTTTTCAGAAAAACGATGTACCGGCCGTGAATGTCGTCGATGCGGATGGCTTTCCCCATGTCTTTTGCTTCCGGCAGCAGCGCGCTGAGCCCGTCGCTGAAAATCAAATCCTCAATGGCGTTTTCCTGCGCGTCGGTCAGTTTGAGGCCGTCCGCGTCGAAGATCTTCAGCCCGTTATCCTGATAGGGGTTGTGAGATGCGGAAATGACGATGCCCGCGTCGGCGCGCATGCTCTGAGTGGCGAAGGCGATTCCCGGCGTGGGTAAGACGCCGACCAGATAGGAGTCGCCGCCCATCGAAGTTATGCCGGCTTCCAGAGAACTCTCCAACATGTATCCCGAAATCCGGGTGTCTTTCCCGATGATGACTTTGGCGCGATGGCTGTTTCTTTTGAAGAGGTGTGCAACAGTCTGACCGACTTTAAAGGCGGTTTCCGCGTTCATCGGATAGTGATTGGCCTCTCCTCTGATCCCGTCGGTTCCGAATAATTTACCCATGAGTGACTTCCATCGTTATTGAACTAACTGGTTCTGAATAATGGGATGGACGATATCACTGTTGCGATTCTTTGACAATAATAATCGACGATCCCCTGGAGCCATTTCTCACCTTTTGCTGAGAGGTCCGGGGAAAGATTCTGGATGGTTTCGATATACGGCTTCCGGCCATTGCATCCGGATTGCGCAAGGCTGCCAAGAAAGGCCTCACGGTCCCGTTCCCTTGCATCGTCCTGCATGGTTTCATTCAATACAATTTCAATTTTTTCAATATGTTCATGGAAGGCTTGTCTTATCGCGCTCGATTCCGGTTTTAAATTCAGAGACGGAGAAGCCGTTTTTTCGGCCATGATCCGCAGTCTTTTAAGGCGTTCATTGCGGGCAAGTGAAAGAACGTCCATGGCGCCGTCATACAAAAATGTGCCGAATTCCTGTGTTTCAAAAAAAGTTTTCCGTACATTCTTGTACCATGCTTCCAGCGCCCGAAGGTTTGCCAAGTAAAAAATATTGTTTTCGAGAAGATGATGGAGATGAGGGTAAGCGGCAGGAACAAAATCCCGGACTCCGCTGGAAGGGGGCGTGTCGACTATCAGCTGGTTATCCTGCGGATAGTCGTGCCTTAATATGGAGCCGGCCGCTGCAACATTGCCGTATCCCAGACGCAACGGACCGACCATGCCGCCCTGTCCGCCCAGAAAAATGGGGGGTTGGTTGAGCATAACCCCCCGGGGGACATCGCCCAGCAGAGAGGGCGTTGTTTTATCGGCATCCGGCGTATAATTGAAATGGATATACGAGCTTCCTACTTCACTGTGATTGCTGCGGCTGGTCCCGCCGGCCATCAGGCAATCACAAAAATTAATCAGGCTGCCCAGTGTCACGAAAGGGAAAAGAATGGTCTGCTTTAATCCTACACAATGAGCGCCGGAGGCTTCTTCCTCCAGAATGCATCCTTCGCGAACGTGTGCGCCCATGCCCATGCTCGCCTTCTCCAGAAAGACGGATTTGCTGAAGAAGCCGCCTTTCAATGCAACCTTTGATCCCAGTTGGCAATCTTCAATCGTTGCCGGCGCCTCGTAACCCAGCTGGCAGCCGGAGGAGATGACCGTTTTGCCGCCATAGATCCGGCAACCCGGATAAATCGTAACACCTTCTTGCGAGATCCGGTCAATATTGACGTCCTCTCCAATATCGAGTGTTCCGGGATTGGGAATATCCACGCCTTTGTCGATCAGTTGGCGAATTTTTTTGCAGGATTTTGGTTGAAAATCCATTCAGGCTCCCTGTCTGTCAGGGTGATATTCGGGCGAATATTTTTGTCCCCGCAGATCTGACTTATTCGATGAGCCCATGACTCGCAGGAAACGGTTTTGCCGCCCGTGGGGAGGTTCAAACCGTTCCCTGCGAGGCAGTTATTTACACAACACCGTAAGCCAGCATGGCATTGGCTACTTTGGTGAAACCGGCGATATTGGCGCCCATCACATAGTCACCTTTCTTACCATAGGCTTCTGCCGTATCATAGCAGTTTTTGTGGATGCTTTTCATGATCAGGAGCAGTCGGCTGTCAACTTCTTCACGCGTCCAGGAAAGGCGCATGCTGTTCTGGCTCATTTCCAGACCGGAGGTCGCCACACCGCCGGCATTGGCTGCTTTGCCGGGACCGTAAAGAATTTTGTTTTCCTGGTAGATCTTGATGGCTTCAGGAGTAGAAGGCATGTTCGCGCCTTCGGCCACGCAGTAACAGCCGTTTTTCACGAGAGCCGCCGCATTCTTTCCGTTGATTTCATTTTGTGTCGCGCAGGGCAGGGCGATGTCCACTTTAATGCCCTGTTCACGGATAACATCCCAGACATTCTTGCCTTCAAAGCAGGTGCTTGATTTGTATTTGCCGGTGTATTCCTTAATGCGGCCGCGTTTAACGTTTTTCAGTTCCAGAACATAGCTGCACTTTTTGTTGTCGATGCCTTCTTCATCAATGATGGTGGCGGACGAATCGCAGAGAGAAATGACTTTGCCGCCCATCTGATTGACCTTTTCCACAGCGTACTGCGCAACGTTGCCGGCGCCGCTGATCGCTACGGTCTTGCCTGTGAAATCCAGTTTACGGGTGGCCAGCATTTCCGCAGCAAAGTAAGTTGTGCCGTAACCTGTTGCTTCGGGCCGAATCAAACTTCCGCCGTATTCCAAAGCTTTGCCCGTCAGAACGCCGGTATGCTCATTGCGGATTTTCTTATAATACCCGTACATGTAACCAATCTCGCGGCCGCCTACGCCGATGTCACCGGCCGGAACGTCCACGTCCCCGCCGATATGACGGTACAGTTCGCGCATGAATGCCTGGCAGAATCTCATGACTTCACCGTCGGATTTTCCCTTCGGATCGAAGTCGGAGCCGCCCTTGCCGCCGCCCATGGGCAGGGTGGTCAGAGCATTTTTGAAAATCTGTTCAAAACCCAGGAATTTGATGATGCCCAGGTTGACCGACGGATGGAAGCGCAGGCCGCCCTTGAATGGGCCAATGGCGTTGTTGAACTGGACGCGGAAGCCGCGGTTGACAATGACATTGCCTTTATCATCCACCCAGGGAACGCGAAACTGCATGGCGCGTTCCGGTTCGACAATCCGTTCATAGATATTGGCCTTCACAAATTCCGGGTGCTTTTTAACGGTAGGTTCCAGTGTTTCCATGACTTCTTCAACCGCCTGATGGAACTCGGGTTGATTCGGATCGGTTTGCTTCACTTTTGCAATAACATCTTTAATGACTGACATAGTTTAATCCCCTTTCTTAAAATTAATTATTTTACTCATGTATCAATTCTTACATGACATCTCTCAATATCTTTAAAGCGTCTCAACCTTCTTTAGCTTTTCAAATTCCATCACCGTGGACATGGCTTTATTGTCCACGTCAAAACCTTCTTCATAGGCTGCGGTAACCGGATTGAGTCCGCCGACCAGAATCATTCCGATTTTATTCATGTCTACATGGGTCTGGCAGACCGGATGACCGATATTGCCGATGGATAAGACGCCATGAATGTCGGTCCGGGCAAAATCATCGACCACGCCTTCAACCAGATTGCGGCTCAGGGCGGGGATTTCGCGGAAATTGGCCAGGATCTTTCCTTCGCCGTTCTTGACCACGTCCCGGACGGACGTCATCTTGCCGCGAATAAAAATTTCCGACGGATCGAGCGAAGAACCGGCATAATGAATCAGTTCCACAAATCTCAATAATTTCCCTTTTCTCATTTGGAGAATGCCGCCAAACTTGGAATCAATAGGAATGCCATGTTTTAAAAGTACGCCGTTGATCACAATGCTGCAAACCGTTGCAAAGCCTACTTTTCCCTGAGGCACCACAATGTCGCCCAATTTTTTCCCTGCTGTGGCAACGGCGACGTGGGAGCTGACGGCCAGTTTTTTCTGAAAGACCGGCTTCATGACCTGCAGGGCGTCGGCGAATTGTTTTTGTGGAAAGAAAGAGATATTGACCGGCACGAGGCCGCGCTTCTTTTTGACGTCAAAGGTAGTCTTAAACGAAAGAATGTCGATCCGTGAAATGGAAAGACCTATTTTATCCTGCACCCGTGCATCGGTAATTTCGTTGAGTCCCTGCTCGGTGATAATTCTACCGTCCCGCCGTCCCACCAGCCGGGTGAGCCCCCGCTCGTCCATCATTTTGAGATGATAGCGGACCGTCCGTTCGCTGAGCTCCACGTTGCGCTCCGACATCCGGCGGGCAATGACGCGCGCGCCCAGCGGCTCCGGACTCTCATGCAGAATCTTCAGAATCAGGATGACTTTTCTTTCAATGTCTTCAGGCTTAAAAAGCTCTTTCATGGGCCTTCCATTCGGGATACGGCAATCGCTTGCCGTATCCCTACTTTCAAATAACAATTTTGTCAAACACAAATTTGTTTTATCTTAATTTAATTGATTCAAAATTGTACATTTTGCGGCAAGAGGCGGCCCGAGCCGATAAGGTTTTCCTGGAAATACCCCATAAGTATTCGTTATCTATCATCCGCGTGGGATGGGTCGGGATGATCGTCTATTGTTTGTTGAATTTTGATTTGATTTGTCCGGCAATCACTTCAACCGGTTCGCTGAAGAGCGATTCCAGAGAGAAAGAGTCAAGATACTCATCCTGCCAGACGAGATTGTATTCATTAATGAGGTTGCAGATATCATTATAACGATAGCCCAGCACGTCTTTCTTTTTGTCCGGCGGCAAGGTTTCATTATATTCGATATGAATTAAAAAAAGATGGTTCACGAAATTATTATCTCCCAGAAGCGGTAAAACCACAATCGGCGCTCCGTCAGACTTGCCCTTGCCGATATAGACATGACCCGTGCTGACGATCGTTCTTTTGGTTCCCATCAACTCTGTGGGCTGATCGGCGCGCGATTTCATTTTAACCGCCACGCCTTCCTTTTTCCGTATGACAATCGTTGTGTCCTGGGCCGGATTGCCCAGCTCGTCGAGATGGCTGATGTCATAGACGGTATAGCCCCGCAGTGCGGCAATGGCCGGCTGAATGCGGCTGATGGTCAGAATGTTCCGATAGGTCATATTTCTCGCGGAAAACTTGAGGGCTTCCAGTAGATCGAAAACAATGCCTTTGAGTTCTTTTTCCTTCCGGCTGGTGCCCACCGTGACGGTTTTAGCCTGATGCCGGATGGCGTCAATCGGACGGGTAAGTTCATCGATGGCCATTCCCAGTGTTACGTCCAGAAGATCAAATGGTGAAACCAGATCCGCTTCGCATTTGAATTCCTGACGGATATCCTGCAGCGGCAGTTTGCCTGCCGCATATTTCAACAAAAGCAGCAGGTCCGCAATGGTTTTGCCTCCCATCATGCCAAAAGCTCCACCATGGCGGTGAAAGTTAAAGAGGGCGTAAAATTCATTAATCATCCTGCGGAAGGAAAGGTCGGCGATCATATCAAAAATGGACAGTTTTTTTTGAGTCCTTTGCGCCAGTTCCGTCATCAGGCGGCCTCGAAATTCACGGAAAATTTGCGCTTCGTCATCGATGGCGCGGGCCGCATAATAGCCCCACAAATGGCCGGCCATGGTATTGAGAATCACCGGCAGCGGTCCGGACGCGACGGGGATGGCAATGACCGCGTCGGCAATTTGGTCAAACCGGTGATCGCCTTCATCGGCAAAGACGATGACCGCTGCTTTATGCGCTTTAAAGATGGCCACGTCTTTGACGACATCCTCCGCGACGGTTTGAGGATTACCGGACGCGCACACCAGAATAAGCGGTTCTGCGGACAGGTCGATATGTTTTTTATTTTCCACGATATCGGAAGAAATCGTTTTATAGCAAAGCTCGGAAAGCTTGATGCGTATCTCATCGGCCGCCGCTTTATTGGGGCCGCTGCCCACAATCGCCCAGAATCTTTTACCGGCGGCTGTTTTAACAGAGGCGGCAATCTCGTCGCGGCGTTCGAAGAGTCGATTCATCAGGCGCGGCGCCGATTGTAGCTGCTTGAGTGCCGCGGCGATGTCCTTGTCGGTGTGCTTCCCCAGAAGCTGAGCAAAAAACAAAGCCAGCACCTGCCCGGCGACAATCTGGCCGTAGAAAGCTTTGGTGGAGGCGACCGACATTTCAATGTCGCGTCCGTCGCTGGTGTAAAATACGCCGTGCGACTTTGCGGTGATATCCGACTGGCGGCGGTTGACGATGGAGATAATATACGCGCCTCGCTCGTTCGCCATGGCTACGGCACGGTTCGTATCAGTGGTCGTGCCGGACTGGGTGATCGGGATGACGAGCGTGTCGGACAAATCGTCTTTCAAACCGAAGCCGCTTAATTCCGATGCGACCCGTGCCAGGATATTGAGGCCGCTGTCTTTGAGATAATGGGATAAGGCATCGGCCACGACCTGTCCCGCTACTGCCGCCGTTCCATGACCAATGACGATGATGTTTTTAATCAAACCGGTTTGAAGCCCTTTTTGCACGGCGGCAGGAACGATATCCGGCCCCAGGTTAAATGTGACATGCGCGGCAGATTGACTGGCGGCGATGCGGTATTTGCCTCGCAGGGTTCTTTTAATGGACAGAGCGGATTCGGAAATTTCTTTGAGGAAATAATGCGGGTAGCTGCTGCGGTCGATGTCCCTTGTGGTAATCTCCGCCGTCTGAAGAAGGCCGTCTGCCAATGCAATGGGTTTGCCGTCATAAAAGCAGGCGGTGATGCCGGCCAGGCCGCCGCCTTGGTTTTGATCCAGAATAAAGATTTGTCCACCCGCTGCGCCGTTGCCTGTTTCACCGTTCATCTTGATAAAACGCGGCATGACTTCCACCAGTCCGTAGAGCTCTGACGAAAACATGTACTGGTCGGCATTGATTCCCACAAAAATGGCCTGGCCGCTTCCTTTCAGGGCCAGAAACATTTTGCCGGGTTCCAGACTGCTCTGCATGGCGATGGCGTGCGATCCTTCGAAATCATTGACGGCCAGACGGAATGCGTCAGACAGCTTTTCACCCGCCTTGAGATATTTTTCGATTTGAAGTGGAATGATTTTAGTATCCGTTGTGACGGCAGGGGCGATCAAATCGCCGCCTTCCTCGAGTGTTTGTCTGAGCGCGGGATAGTTGTCAATGTCCCCGTTTAAAACCACGTTGATCTGCGCCTCGGCGCCGGGATAGCGGGGATAGACGGGAATGGCTTGACCGGTGGTGTAATTATTCACCGGATGACAATTCTCCTCGGTGATGGAGCCCACGGACGCCCAGCGGGTATGCGTCAATGCCGTTTCACAAATTGCTTCGCTTCCCGCAAAACATTGCAGGATCCGGTCGCGTTGAATGGTGTTTCTCAAGTCGGCCACATTGCGTCCCAGTTCGCCGACGATGGAGAAGGTTTTATAGGTAAATGTAACACTGGTGCTCCCGGCATCATCTTTCCGTCCGGCTGCGATAAAAATGGTCTGGTTGAGCAGATCGCCTTTTTTTGTCCGTTCCCGATAATCTTCAGCCAGTCCGTTTTCCCGGATTTGCTCGAAGATGCCCTGCATTTCGTTATTATCTTTAAGGATGAAGTTCAGTTGGATGCCCGCCGAGTCCCGTCCCCTGACTTCCAGACGATCCAGCGCGTTTAGAAGCAGATTCAGCTTCCGATATTTTCGGAAGGCGGCCGGTGTGACCGCCGGGATATTTCTGGCGCCCGTCAGCGTAAGAATCTTTTGCAGATTAGACAGGATATCTTTTTCCAGAATCCAGCAAATGTCTTTAAGCTGAACGATCCGGCTATTGATTATTTCCAGATTGACGGAGTTGATGATGGTGTCCTGATCTTCCAGCCGTTTCTCTTCATCCGTCAGGAAAGTTTTCATTTCCTGAACGATACGGAATAAATCCGCCGCCCGCCCGCCCTGGAAAAAAAGAAATTCCTGAGCGCCTTCCTGTTTGAGCTCCGTGACAGCGCAGTCCAGATCATCGATGGTTTTCACACCGTTTAAATATTTTGCTGCGATATCTTCTTCGGCACAGACGGCCCGTAAACCGGCGCTTTGAATTTTTTTCCACCGGATGGCTATGGTGCGATCGGCCGTGATATCCGTCGTCTTTTTTTGCAGGCGGCACGTCATCAATCCGGCAAAGCCGCAATTGAACTGAGCCGGAAGCATTGGAAAGAAAATGAGTGCGGGGGCATCAACTGCGTCCGGCCGACAGCCGATAAAAATCCGGCAATGGGTGACAAAAAAAAGAATTTTCTTCAAAATATCGGACATTTTTATACGAAGCATTATTGCCTTTTATCCTGTTGCCCTGCGGGTTTTAAACACACCCTGCGGTAGTTTTTTCAACAATTTTGTTCAACCTGGTGTTGCCGTCGTCAACCGGCGGGGCCTTCGTGGGCAGGCAGCCTTCAAGTGTGAAAACCCTTATTCAATATGGCGTTGGCCGATTATTTGATGCTGTTCGCCATGATGGCTCTGGTCCATGCCGTTCGCGTTTCCCCGGTTATTTACGATGGGGGTAAGCAATAACCGTTCCTCAATTGGATGGATAATTTTCCGGTAATCGTATCTGATTTTTTAAGTGATTACGCGCCAAAATATTTTCTGGAGACCTATTTGATTTTTTCACAGTCGATGCCCAATTTGGCCATCTTATCGGTAAATGTGTTGCGGTTGATGCCCAGGTAGGCCGCTGCCGTGCTTTTGACATAGCTGGAACGTCTCAGGGCGATTTTGAACAGGCCTTTTTCCACCATAGCCATCACTTCCTCATGCAGCTTGCTTTTGCCGTTGTCGGAAACCGATAAGACCGTTGCCAGATCGTCTAGTTTTTTTTCAATTATTTCTTCGACGGCCGAATGACATGTTTCCTGAACACTCATTACCGCTGCCGGCTTACTCTGCTTTTTTGCTTTCATGGCAATGAAACTCCTGCATTCAAATTCAATTGTTTAATGAAGCCATTCACTCAAATATTTTCAATACTCTCAAGAATAAAACGGGTGTTAAAATTTTATCAGTTTGGTCAGGATAATCGCGACAATAATGCCCAGGGCAATCCAGGTCAAAATAATCATCGACGTCCGTTCGATGGGTGTTTCCAGATAGCTTCTGACTTCCGTCTCCACTTTCTCGTCTCCCAGCTTGTCCGCAAGGCTGCGGATCAGAAGCGTGTGATCCTGCAGAAGATTGGAGAACAAATAAAATCCTTTGGTTGTGGTCAGAAGAAAATAAGCTTTGTTTCGTATGACGACAATCCCCAGATGCGTGATTTCCGACCATGTAAAATTCTTTGTGCGGAAGAATTTTCGGATGCGCAATCCATTTTCGGAAATGGCAAACTCCCTCTCGGAGGCTTCGACGGCGATCACCAGCGTGATGACGGATAAAACGGCGAGAAGCATTTTCTCCCAGGGTTGACCGATGAAAAAGCTGAGCGTCAGAAGCACAAATAAAAGTGCAACCGCGATCAAAAAAGGAACCCGGAAGGCTTTCTTGATTTTATAAACTTGATTCACAATTTATCTCCGAATTATTTTGCCGTTTTTCTGATGAACGTTCCGCTTTTCCCGCCGCTTTTTTTCAGCAGCAGAATATCACTGATGATCATTTCCTTATCCACGGCTTTGCACATGTCATAGATGGTCAGCGCCGCGACGCTGGCCGCTGTGAGCGCTTCCATTTCCACACCGGTTTGTCCGACCGTCCGGACCTGTGTTTCAATGATTACCTGCGAGTTTTTTCTGTCAATTGTGAATTCGACATCGATGCCCGTCACGCCCAGCGGATGACACAGCGGAATGAATTCGCCGGTTTTTTTAGCCGCCATGATGCCGGCAATTTTGGCGGTCGTCAACACGTTACCTTTAGCCAGAAGGCCTTCTTCCAGAAGTTGAAGCGTGCCGCTTTTCATTTTCACGACACCACGCGCCTTGGCCACGCGGACAGTCTTATCCTTGCCCGTCACATCCACCATCTGCACCTGGCCTGTGTCGTTAATGTGTGATAGCTTTTTCATAGCGGCATAATATGTTTGAAATTATGTTTGTACTAAGCAATTTTAATTTTGCCAGAACCTAGCACAGCACCCCGGATGAGTCAAGAAAGTCGGGGTTTTTTTCTTAAATTAAAAACTTGATATAAATGAGGTAATTAGCTAGTGTTTCTTATCTGAAATTATTATCCGGAGAAAAAAAGTGTTCATCAAAGTGCTCAGCATGAGCGTGATCGGGATGGAATCATACCCCGTATCGGTGGAAGTGGATGTTTCCCAGGGCTTGCCGCAATTTGCCACCGTCGGCCTGCCTGACGCGTCCGTGAAGGAAAGCCGGGATCGGATTAAAGCCGCTATCAAGAATTCCGGCTACTCATTTCCTCGCAATCACGTGACGGTTAATCTGGCGCCGGCGGATATTCGCAAAGAGGGAACAGGATTTGATCTGCCGATTGCGGTCGGCATTCTGGCGGCGGAGGAGTTAATTGAAGAATCCGCTCTTCAGGGTTGTTTTTTTATCGGCGAATTGTCTCTGGACGGCAGCATTAAAGGGGTGCGGGGTGTATTGTCCGCCGTCTTCAAAGCCAGGGAATCGGGCATCGGGTCGGTTTTCGTGCCCGAAGAAAACGCCGCGGAAGCGGCTATGGTGGAAGGTATTAATATTTACGGCGTCAAGACGCTTCCTGATGTTGTCGAGTTTTTGTCAGGCAGGCATTCCATCTTGCCTCTTTGTCTGAACACCGCTGATCTTTTTCAGCAAAACCGTCTTTATGATATCGACTTTTCTGAGATCAAAGGCCAGAAGCAGGCACTCCGGGCGCTGGAGGTCGCAGCAGCCGGCGGTCATAATGTGTTGATGATCGGTCCGCCCGGTTCCGGTAAAAGCATGCTGGCTAAAAGGCTGCCCACGATATTGCCGGATCTTTCCTTTGAAGAATCCATCGAAGTGACCAAGGTGTTTTCGGTGGCCGGTCTCTTGAATTCGGGAGAAACACTGATTGCCGTAAGACCCTTTCGCTCACCGCATCACACCATCTCCGATGTCGGCCTGGTCGGCGGAGGTTGTCATTTATCGATATAAATAAGAAATTATCGAATTATGTACCAAACTAATTAATAATCTGTTATACTCTTACATCACAATTGCTCATAATCTTCATTAATGTATTTCCATCGGGATGTTTTTTGCAATGGCAGCATACGTTTTAGGTAAAACAAGAACTCGGATTTGCAGTCTAAAGACCCTCCGAGATAAAGATGATTATATCGTATGGTGGTATGGTGGAATAAAAAAGAATCCAAAAGCCGAGTCAGTTCCGAATGTTGTTGTATTTTTTAGGAGAATAAATCGGAATGGTCCCTACGGCGGTTTTACTGAAATGCAAAATGTTCCGCTCACTCTTCTTGGGTTGCTACGTATCGGATCTGTATGGTCAAGAGGTGTAAGCAAGTCGGAAGTAATCTATCCAATAGAAACCTTTGATTTAAGTTTTTCCGAAAATATCGGTTGGAAAATCGTTTCACCGAGACAATCCATGCAGAACGGCGAACAAAGTCCAATCAGTCAAAAAGACTACCCTTTAAGCTATGACACCAGAGATCGGAATTGGCTAATTGATTTCACATTAAAAGATGGCAGAAATTTGCTGGTTCCTTGCCTCGAATATTTTTCCAGCTGCTATGCCCATTCTGATGAAGTCAGAAGGGTACTGACCACATATCCATGGAATGAAGTCCAAAGACGTTTTTACGCGCCTTTGAATATGCCTGTCATGCCGGACAAGTGGTTTGTGAAGCTCACAAGCAGAATGATTAATGACGACGTTAAACTGCTGGCGCACATCCTTTACGATGATTATGCAAGACAGACGGCAAGGGATATATATTCTCAACTTGAAGCTTCTTTTATCGAAAGTGATAATGTTGCGTTTATCAAAATTAAACCATGGTTTCAGGGACCGGCGCGAATGAGACTCACGGGGCTTTGGATCAATGATGGCCGGACATTTTTAGGACTTCAAGTTTTAGGCAGCAGTGATCCTGCCGGAGTACCGATTCTTCGGAGCCGTGATCGTCAAAATAAATTAAGTAATGTGGATGGGAAAAATTTAGAAATAGTTCCAGGAAGACCGATAGGTGTCCTAAACAAATTACCTGATATTATAAATCTGACGGGTGACGACGAGCCGGATCATGGTGAGCCTTCTGTTGAGGTTGAAGATCGTCGTTTCGTTGTTTTGGGTAAGCCAAGGACTGTGATTGATGTTAAGGAAAAAGATTTGCAATCGCAGACTTTTTATAAAAACTGGATTAAAGATTCTAATGTGGATACATTTGCTACCGGCGAGCGATATGGTTCCGGAAAGGGTATTGGTACTGCCTTGATTCGCTCACGCATTATTATGGAATCACATGGTGTGCTCCGGGATATGTGGAATGCGATACTCCATTTGAAACAAAAACATCCTGACATTGTTGAATCCATAAATTGGTTTACCTTTGAAGACGGGTTTTGTGAAAACACAGAACCTCAGTTGATTGCCTTGACCCCTTTTAGCGATGACGATGACGATAATGTCACAACTGAAATGCGAAACTGGCTTTTCTTTGATGTACCAGGAAAAGTTCCAAGAGGCATACTTGTTGTTAGAATAGTAATGAGCGATAATGATATCTATATAGTGGAAATTCAGCGCCGTATAGTGAAAAAGAAAGAGGAACCTCTCAGAGGCTTTGTGTTCACTTTGGATTCTCAACAGCAATTTGTGCCATATCTTCGTTCCCTACTTTCTGATGTCAGGCGTGAGGTAGGTATTGTTGAGCGGCTAATTGGTGGATGCCCGGGTAAGGCTGATGTGTTTAAGCATGTTCCGGCTGCTTATGAAAGAATTCCCTGTGAGGCAGCGGTTAAAAATGCCTTTAGAAAAATGGGGGTTACTTTCTGATGTTTCACCTATGAAGCAAGTCTAACGCGGAGTGAAAATGGAATTCTTAATTGCTTTTGCAATATTATTGTTGGTAGCCTTGATTGCAGGGCTGGCCAGTAGTAAGAGGAAGGAAACGATTGCAGGTATTGACGCTAATATTGTCTCAGTAAAGGAATGTCCAAGTTGCGCGAAGACAATTATGGCCGACACTGTCGTATGCAAATACTGCGGAACCTTTGTTTGCTATTTTTGGTTTAAATCATAGAAAGTGCTTAGGCTGTATATTATAGATTGGGGCCCACCAAGCAATCTTTAATTAGTTATTGGTGCGGATCTGGCAGGATTATGCTATATGATTACCATGAATAAAAACTATCTTAATTATGAAAGGCTGTTACAGAGAGCCGTCGAGGTTTTGGGAGACGAAGAAAAAGCAAAGCGGTGGCTTTCTTCTCCCCAAAAAACACTTGGCGGAAAAACGCCCCTTGAATATTCAGAAAGTGACGTTAACGCGCAGGAGGTCGAAGATCTTCTAGGCCGTATAGAATGGGGAGTGTATTCATGATCAATTTTCGGCGCACCGAAATCGGGGAATGTTGCTTATGAACTGGTCGAAAATATCGACCAGTTCTCCCTTAGAAAGTTAAACACTCTGCCATTTTTATAACCGCGTTTGCGGGCGGGGAAATTTTTAGACTCCACCTGCACGTTTTTCAATAACGGCCATAATCTTTTCAATTATTCCGGAGCTTCCGTGTGTTTTTTGGAAATCGTTCATCAGAACTTGCGCAGCCGGAATGATGTCGCCGGACATTTCCTTCAATGTTTTTAAAATAAGACCTGATTTGATGGCAACGGCTTTGCCCAGTTTCTCCCAGTGTTTCTGCCGTATCCAGGATGGCCTGTTCTCACCGCCTATCCTCATAGCCGACTTCTCAGCAAATCCGGATAGACCTGCGTGCAGATCAGATCGTAAAAGGGCGCCAGGCGCGGGCCTCGGTCAGTAAATATCATGGCCAGATTCTTGGCGTGTGCATCGGCGTTGCCAATCAGGAAGTTGAAAATCGCCCATCGCAACAGGGCCACACGGTTGGCGGCGGGGCGTATGCTTTTTGCTGTAACAGAGTAAAATAATGTTTCAGAGAAGGGCCGCCTTCGCTTTCGTATTTCTGATCGGACAGATGAAGTCAAGCACTATATTCCTGATGGGGAATAACTTATGGCAAATATCCTTCATTTTGTCTGAATATTCCCGATAAGGAATTGGATAAAACATTATTCACGATTCAGGAAAGTCTTTAGTGAATGATTACTGTTAACTGGAAATGATCTCGTTGATCCTGCAGTGTGGGACATCAATATCCTTCACCAATTGATTAATGCTTAAATCAAATGGTTTCATGAATTATTCGGACAGTATTTTATCGGTTAGGATTATATCGAGGAAATCAGTTTTTTATACATATTGGCTTTTTAAATGTCAAAAAAGCTACCATAGCAGCTTCGGCATCTCCCCCTTATACCCGGCCAGCATTTTCTTCAGGTCATATTTCTTCTTCTTTTTCCGGATTTCTTTCACCACAGCTTCCGCATCCTTTATACCTTTTTCCAGAGCCTTATTCGCTTGTTTGGCTGCCTTCACTAGACCTTCGATGGCTTCAAGCAATGGTTCATCTTGTGAAACATTTCCTTTTTTCCCCATTTATTTCTCCTTCATTTCGCTTTTTAGGCAGTTTGAAATTTGAACTTGCAGATCGCCTAAAACTACATGATCACATATAATATTGAATACTTACAAGCATACTACGTTTGAAATCGTTAAAAACGCCGACTTTTGGGGTGGATAATGGACCTGATTAATCCGCACCTTGAAAAAAGCCCCTAGGCTCGGACATACCCTGAATAAGTTGGGTAAGCGTACTGCCAGGGGCGCTATAAACAATTAAGATACGATACCGTGCTCGATTCGTCCAAGTTCCGTCAACACCAAATCAATACCGGTGTCGGTTTTCATCATTTCCATGGGTGTCTTGCCGCCCAGGGCTATGACTTCCGATCTAAGCCATTCTGTGCAGGCATTGGGATCTCCAAAAACTTCCTCGCATCTTTTCATCACATGAGTAATATCCATGTTGAATTCCTTTGGTGCATTAATCGCCTGTATTATAGCGAAAAATGAGATTACTTCAAATTAATTTATTTAGATATTCGAAAAATAGAATCTACTATATGGCCAGTTGGTTGCCGGCTAAATCGCAATAAGGTTAAATAATAAATCGGTGCCTCTTATAATTTTCTATCTTAAAATATTCAATTAATACTTGGATGAAAATTCCCATGGTATTCAGATTGATATTTAAGATTCCGAAAGAATGATATTGACTTAAAAACAATATTTCCTTATATTCTCATAACTTAAAATAAGCCTTAAAAAATGCATTCATTACCAAATCATATCAAAGGAGATAATCAATGCGCTCAAAGTTCACTAGCACTGGCCTCATCGATGTTTCTGATATTATGCTTGATCAAAATAACTACCGACTGGGACCTCTTGATAGTCAAATTGACTGCATTAACATAATGTTTGAAGAATTTGGTTCAAAAATGATTAAGATTGCTGGGCATATTGCGCAAAATGGCCTCTCTCCTAAACCTATCGTGATATCAAAGGATGGGCAAAAACGCTGGGTTGTGAGAGATGGTAACAGAAGAATAACTGCAATTAAACTTCTCAACAATCCTGCAGAAGCACCAGAACAATATCAAAAAACTTTTCGAAATTTAAAAAGCAATGCCGCAAAAAGAATGATTCCAGAAAAAGTCGAATGTCTAACAGCAGACGAGGCCACAATTATAGAATATAGAAAGTTGGAACACATGGGCCCACAAGATGGCATTGGACAAGTCGACTGGGGCCCCAGAGAAAAGGGTAACATGCAAGCCGATGTAGACGGTATAACTACATATCCGCTTGCTAGAGCAATTTGCGAATATCTTGAAAAGAAAGGAATCGTCGAGGCGCGAAGCGTATCCATAAGTAATATGCAACGCCTTTTTCAGGATACAGAGGTCAGTAAGCGATTGGGGATTGATTGGAATGGACAGGAACTCCAGTTTGTTGCCAAAGAGAATGAAATTTTCAATCTTTTAAGGGAAATCGTGACTGACTTCACTCGGAAAGAAAACAAACTAATGGTAAAAGATATTTATCATCCTGAAGACCGGGCAAAATATATTAATGATTTTTTTGAGAGTAGAGGATTTAAAGAACCAACACCCATAAACAATCCTATTAAACCGAAAACTGGAGTGCAAGCCGCAGGCACATCAACAACCGGTGCGCCAAAGTATACTGCGAGAGCAAAAGCCTCTTGGGATCGGAAGCGAGTTATACAGCCCAAAGCTGGATTGCCTACACCAACTACAGAGACTAAGCTCAATAACATTCTTGTGGAATTGACATCAAAAATTGATGTAAGAGAGGCACCGATTGCTGCGGGTATACTTGTTCGTTTGGTTCTTGAACAAAGTGTTGAACATTATGCAAATAATAACGAAGTCGATATCTCAAATGATAAATTGCATGTCTGCATTACAAAGGTTGCAGGCAAAATGAAGGCATTAGGGAAAATAAACAAGAAGCAATTTGAACTACTCAATAAAATGAGAAATAGCGAAGAACTGATCTCTGTACATACACTTAATGCCTGGGTACACCATTCTACATACACACCTGAACCACGTCATGTATGTACACTTTGGGATAATATTTATTTCTTTTTATGCGCGTGCTGGAAATAAACGCTGGCCAGAATCATATTGTTTTGATATATCAGGTTTGGAGGCCAGCGAAATGCATTCATATTCACCACTGCGGTATCCTGGAGGCAAAGGAAAACTCGCGCCTTTCATAAAACATCTCTTTCAGCACAACAATTTATGTGATGGTACTTATGTGGAACCTTATGCCGGAGGCTCATCTGTAGCGCTAACTCTTCTACTTGAGGGTTATGCCTGGGAAGTAGTCATTAATGATATTGATGCTCTTATTTATGCTTTTTGGAAGTCAGTGCTCGATGACACGGAAACAATTTCTAGAAAAATCCATGATACTCCAGTAAATATGAAAGTGTGGTATAAACAAAAACAAGTCCATCTTCACCCAGAACAATTCACGACAACCGATGTTGGCTTTGCCACTTTTTTCCTCAATAGAACGAATCGTTCAGGCATCCTCCAAGCTGGAGTCATTGGCGGGAAAAACCAAAATGGACCTTTTAAGATCGATGCAAGATTCAACAAAAAGGATATGCTCGACCGAATAAGTCTGATAGCGAAATATAAAAACCGCATTAAATTATTTAATTGGGATGCTAGTGAGATTATCAAGACCATTATCCCAGGATTGCCCTCAAAATCCTTAATATATTTTGATCCACCCTATTTCAATAAAGGTAAGTCTCTATATAAAAATTACTACTCCCTCGGTGACCATGCACATATTGCAGCTCTTATACGTGTACTAAAATACCCATGGATCGTTACATATGATAACGTTCCAGAAATAAGAAAACTTTATAAGGGTGAGCCCTATGCAAAATACGATATTTCTTACTCTGCTCACATTAGCCGTATTCGTGGCAGCGAAGTGATGTTCTATAACAACCTTGTACTACCTTCGGTACCATATACGCGCAGCTCCAGAGCATCAGCTGCGTGATTAAATTTTATCAATATATTCCATAATGATATATTTGCAATAAGCGGATGAAATGCCATTGCAATCAACTGCACGGCTTTGGATCACAAGCATCGCCAATACCGTCTTTGTTGCAGTCCGCCTGTGCACCGTTGTCCATTGGCCGGATTGGATTAAAAATATACGGACAGTTGTCCTTTTCGTTTGGAATTCCGTCACCGTCCCAGTCGGCGGGCGTTTTTTTGCCTGTGTATTCGTTCGGTCTGGAGGGAACGCACGTCGGTTCACCTGTCGGAACGCCGGAGAAAAACAACGGGTATGAGTCCTTATTGTTGTTTTGAAGGGCATTAAAGTCTATCCCGATTTCTCTCTCAATACAGACCGTCTTTTGCCGCCCTTTTATTCCGCTGGGGAAAGGCTCACATCCTTGCTGACCATTCGGAATAGACTGCATTATATTGGTATCGCCATATAGTGGCATTTCTCCTCTAAGAGCAAGTGCCACGTGTTCAACGTCGGCATCAATAATTGCTCGATAGACATTGGATCGCGATGATCCGTCGTAAATGGCAATATCCGCCACCATGTCTTTCTGCAATCTCCCGATTTTATCGGACAACTTAAGGGCATCTGCCGGATTGGCAGTGACCATATTCCACAGGTCCTTATCGGAAAACGTTTTCGCCAAATAATCGGAGTTGAAGGAGTCTGCGCATTTGAGTTCTCTTAAGAGATTGATGGAGCCTGAAGGAGTCCAGTCCGTACTGAGTGCAATATTTAATCCCAGGGTTTTGTACATGGTTACCAGGGCAGTATTCCCGTATAGAGATATGTTCGATCGGGGCGACCAGATTATGGAAGTTCCTTTTTCTTTTAAAAGATAGGCATCTTTGCCTGAAGCTCCGACTGCATGTATGAATGCGCTTTCGGACGTTATAAGTTTGCTTTCGTTCATGCAACGTATCTCGTTGTTTGCAGCCTGGTTGACACCTTCGGCCACATGCGGCAAGTAACACTGGTCAGCAAGGACAACAGAAGGACTGTCAATTTTGGGATAGTTGCAGTCATTGGTGTGCATGACGCCGTCAACGTCCCCCAATGGAAATGTGCTGTAAAACACCTTCTTCGCTTTGAGGCCCTCAAGGAGTTCATCCTTGTCTAGGTTACGCAGTAATCCCTTTGCCCCTCCCGATCCTGCAACGGATGTGGTGCCTGACAGCACCTGTCGTAATTCGGACCATGGGAACTGATTATCCCGACCCTTGTTGGACGGTATTATTGGATGACCGGAATCACCGCCCTTCCGCCAGACATTGCGGTGGTCATAGCGTATGCTGCCCCAGTCCGCCGGGAAGTTCTGGTTGTATGTGATGTGGTCGTGGGCATTGATCAGGCCGGGAGATACGACACCGTTTGCACACGAGATCTTTGTCGGTTTTTCCGCTAAACCGCTGCTACAGTCGCATCCGACACAGGCGATCATTCCGTCTTTGATAAGGACATCGCCGCCGGCATATACTTTCGACGGCGCCAGAATATTCCCACTGATCAGGATAGAGTCATTTCCTTGTGTGACTGAACATACCCCCTGTTTAGGTGGTTCCAGTTTTTTGCATTGGACAACCTCCGGATCATTACCGCCTCTCGTGGCTGTTAAAGGTATTGCCATCTCTGGAACTTTTGCTACGTCACAATCCTTAAGGGAGCATTCTTTACTGCATGTTGATGTTCCTGTTCCGCTATGCCAGGCCCAGATACAGGGTTTTGATTTGCTGCAGGTATCTTTTAATTTCCAGTCGATCGGTTTACGGCCGTTTGCCGTCAGCCATTTGTTCGTGCAGTTGAAATAATTCTTACAAAAGAAATTTGCTCCTGAAACCCTCGGGGACGGATGACCACCCTTGAGGACTTTATGAGCTTTGTTTTTAACATTTTTCCCGTACTCGCCGGATTTGCTGCCCCATAAGATGAATGCGGCGGCGCCTGCATTGTTGTCGATGTAATTAACCAGATGATCCGTAAAGACGCCCCATAAAGCTATATGCCCGCCGATCGTGCAACTCTGTTCATCCGGAGGGCAGGGGATAGAAAGAGCCATATTCAGCAGCAATAAACCGTCATCCGTCCATTTTTTCAAATCTCCGTTGTTGAGATTTATGCAGAAACCTTCGTTTTGCGCTTCGAGAAGGACGCGCTGTATTGAAGCTACTTTTGATGAAGGTACATTGGGTTCTGTCGAAAATGCCAGGCCTGTGGCCAGACCTGGTTGAGGAGCCGGGTCTTGTCCCATGATAACGGCTTTTACTTCATCTGGCTTAACAAGGTACAACGCCCTGAAGGTGTTCCCGATCGCAGGGCCTATCCTATACCCTTGTTTGACCTGATGCGTTATTGCGTCGGAGATATTGCTTATCTGCTCGCGTACGTCATCTGTCTTAAAAAAGGTATCCCATCCAGCCGGCATACAACCGTAGGTCAGATCATAAAGACTGATATCCTCCCACTTGGCAGTGGATAATTTTGAGCATGTCGGTCCAGTGGGATATATGCCTTCTTCAGTGGATGATGCCTTGCCATGGGCATAGATTAGATCAGGCTGTGCGGAATAAATTGATAATATGGAAATAACCAATAGGATGACGATCATAAAAGTCTTTTTCATGCTTATCTCCTTTTGTGTTTTTGGCATGAGCACAAAAACCTCCCATCAAATAAATTGATGGAGAACTTATATTTCCGGTGGTTGTCAGTATTAATCTCGCAACATTCAACCTCAGTGTAAATAGCTAGATAAGGATGTTTCTTGGAAAAAGTTCATTTTTTATGATTTCCACCAATGCTTGAAAGCTTGCCAGACCCTTGCCACAAACGAAATTGGCTTCACCTGTCTTTCTTTTTGTTTGTTGATGGCCACAATATAGGCTTTCTTATCCGCCTTGTCTCGTGCTTTGACTTGGTCAATCTGCCGTGCGGATAACTTACTCGCCCATAAAACCTTGTTGTTGGAAATCCAGTAATGAGACTTACACGCAAAACTCCAGTTACCTATGGAGGGAATAAGTGAAACTGTTTTTCCCAGCACGCGTATAGTCCAGTCTGCAGGAGATAGCGGTGTTATAACCTCTTCTCCGCATCCGCAGCAGCATTTATGGGCAACCGTCTTATAGCGCTCACAAATATATAAATATCCTTCTTCCAGCCGGTCTGGAATAATATCCACAAATACTGGAGTAATTGATGATCGTTTCATGGGGTTGTATCACTCATTCCTGTTATCTCGTCCCGTGTCAGGGAATGTGCATTTACAGAGTAGGTTGTATGGTGAAATTTGTAAACGTCCTGATAAAAGCCATAATACTGTTTCCACTTTATAACAGCAAGTGTTGCATTCAAGGCATTCATGTCTGCAACCTGAATATTGCTTTTGTAAAGATCATTACCGCTTTCGTTACCCATCGGTGCACGTCTTTCAAAATGATCATTTCTCTCTGGAGTGCTCAAGGTGGCGCGGCATGTACCCAAAATACAATTGTCTTCTTGTATCATAATGAGTTCCATGCCGACATCAATAAACGGAATATTTTGGTTGTGCAAAAAGTCACTCAGCAGTCTTCTTACTGCGCCTTTATCCACACACATAAAAACAAAATCGAATCCGGTAAGCTCGACAATATTGTCTTCAGTAAGATAGCAACAATGCGGAACGATGCCGGTTCGCATTTCATTGTAGACGCTTGCAAAGTAATCTACTTTGGCGGGCTTCGCCTGAAGAGTGGTTATAGAAGGGGCACCGGGTGACCTGAATGCATTGTGCTGATGAAAGATATCGCCATCAAATAAATGGATTTCTCGAATTGGTGTCTTTGCGGCAAGATCAAGGACATAGGAACCGGTGCCTCCAAGGCCAATTATAGCTACCTTGTTCATGAGGAGTTTTTCAGAGACAGCAACAATGTTGGCTCTGCTTGATGCTGAATCCCAATAACGAAAGATGGTATCTTGTTCAGCCGATACGATGATTTTAAATGTGAGAGGAGTAGTACTCGGATCAATTACTTTGGCTTCATTCGAAATAATGGATATGTAGCTCTTAACTTTTGAGTAATAATCTGGATAATTGCTGCCCCCTTCAGGTTTACATGAAAAATGGTGCTGTGCCTCGAACCCATCCCAGAACTTAAACGAGCCCGAGGAACAGCGAATACCATCAATGGGAGCTCCTGTGTGATGGCATGGGTATTCGCCAGCGAACCAAACCTGATGATCGCTAGGCGGTCCCAGTTTACCTATATTTCCGTTAAGATTGGTTACTATAATTCCTTGCAGGACGTTGCGTTGAGCATTCACATATGGAACGGAATGAACCAATAAATGTCCATCCCGAACTTCAATTTCATAACCCTCCTTTTGGAGGCGTTCAAGATCCGGATCAAGAACGATTGGTTTTGGTGACATTGAATACCATCCCTTCTTTGATATGAACTGTTTGTCCGTTAACCAGTGTACCATCTTGTCCGTGTGGATTGGCATAGGCTACAGTATATTCTATCGTCTCGCTATTCTGGTCATCAGGAAAAGCCATTTGAACAACCTGGGAATACGTGATTTCTTTTCCGGTAACTTCACGCTGCCGACCGTTAATAATAATCATCGTAGTTTTATTATGGCCGGGGGACTGTTCTGAATGGTTGCTAGTCATAAGTTGTTCTCCTTTTTCTAATTTGTTGTTTAGGGTAAAAAATCGGAGGCATGTTTTTGAAGACATACCTCCATTTTCTTTTTCACTTTTCTTTACGCACACCCTTAAAAGGATCGCCGTCAACCTTCTGATCCATGAACTTACCATCTGGTCCACGCTTGGTCCAACGGTCTATGTTCGGATTGTAGGTTTGGCTTCGTTCCTTAACTGCGCCGTGCCGGTGCCCATCTCCTACAGGTGGGTTTTTTGCCATGTTATCACCTCCTTTCTAATTATTTGTTCCCTAAACACTAAACAGCATTGACAAAAAAACACTTCTTAGCAATTCAACAAAACTGTCTGTGATGGGGTCGAATCCACAACAAGCTTAAGATCGATGAGCCGATAACACATCGCCTCTATTGATACATTACTGAAACTGGTTTCGATGATACACTTGGCTGCTTTACGAAGGTCCGGATTGTCAGCAAGATTTCCGAGATGTTTTGCAAGTCCTTCAATTTTTATTTGTTCGTAACCATTAATAGAAGATATCGACGCCCGTAATAATGATGCGGGCATCAAAAGCATAGCCGCGAATTGATCCGCCTGCCACTCTGCCGGTTCTTTCTTCCCTGAAATACGGCATACAACAGCAGCAGATGGTGGTGCCTGTCCGTAAGCAAATAGTGGGAATGTTACTTTTCCCATTTCATAGATTGGGCGGTGCATCCACCAATGTCCGATCTCGTGGGCCATTGTGAAAGATAAACGACCTTCTTTAGTTTCTAGTGAAGAGTCTATTCGTATCACTTGCTCATCGAACCAGGTAGCCCCTAAGACATCTGGAATCGAAAGATGTTGCTTTAAATCCCCGAATTCGAGGGAGATATGGAAGTAGCCTTCCACTATTTCATCTACATTGATTGGAGGCGCCAATGGGTGTTTCTTCCACACCTCATACTTATGCAAAAGTTCGCGTGACATTGTCTCTATCTCAGATATTTTTCTGTAGGGAACTTTTATGCTCATTTATCCTCAGTATCCTGTTTTTCAAGTAGTTTCATCAATTCCTCGGCGGTTAAGTTTTTTTCCCTGGATCGCCTGAGAAATGCTGGCATATTTGAATCGGCCTTGATTAGTTCCGTGACCTCAAAGGATATTCGACCCGCAAGTTGCATCAACTCATCAAAATTGCCTTTGAGCACGTCTGCAAGATTCCGAATTTTCTCTTCGCTTGGGGGACTGGTTTCTTGGTTGTTTTCCACACGCGAAAGGTATGTTGCTGACATACCAACTTTGATGGCTGTCTCACGTAAACCGAGCCCCCGCGAAGACCTCATACGTTTTAAACGGTCTCCAAGTGTTTCACTCATAAATTCTCTCCTTGTTCGTGTTTGTAACATATTCTATTTTGCGTGTCAACCAATAACTAAACACTAAACAAGATAGAGAGGGAGCCTGTGTATTTTCACAAGACGGTAAATCCGCTTTGGGTTGATCCGAGACGGGACTTGTTCCGTTCTCTGCCGGTTGATGAGTGCCATGGCTGCTGATACAGACACCGCTATCGATACAGCGGACGGTACGACGACCTGCGAAAAATTCTTGCTTTGGTGCGCTTATCTATGACCACCGCTCGGGTTCTGACACAAAACGGTAGTGACTCAGTTTGATTTTTTCAACACTTGACCGGCTCATGCATATTTAATATGCTGATGCCATGAAGAAAATAAAAAACTTACCCAAAGACGCAAACAAAAGAGCTTTTGAAATCGTGCGGATTTCTACCGAAGAATCGGAAGAACAGCCAGAGCGGTCAGAGATTTCTAAGTACCTAGCAGAAATCGGGCGCAAGGGCGGATTAAAAGGCGGGAAAGCAAGGAAAGATAAACTAACCCCTGAGCGGAGGAAAGAGATTGCTGAAAATGCCGCCGCTGCAAGATGGTCTAAAAGTTAGAGCCTGCTTGTAATTCTTCAATGTCGTAGGTGAAGTCAAAAATTATCTGTATGGGTTTTTCGGGCTTTCTATTTTCATTAAAGCTATCCACATCAGTTTTTAACTGTCTACAATCACCTACTACTTGCTGCCTTCTTTGTTGAAAGGCAATTTCCATATGTTCTGCTTTTGCAGTTCTGATGTCTGCCCATAATGCTGTCTGTTCACCATTTTTGCTTATTCTTGCTACATGTTTAGCCCGCACTGTCCTGCCTTGCGGATCAATAATATGTTCCTCTCGCATGGCTCGTGCTAACTGATCAGCACACTGATCTATAATGGCAGACGATTGTGGCTGCCATAGTTTTTTTAAAACCGCCCAAGCTGCAATTTGTCGAGTTGTGGCTGGCCAATTCTGACCATCATCAATATACGCATCAACAATCTTTTGTAATTGCTTCGCTAAAGTAGCCATTCTATTTCTCCTTGTTTTCTCATAGTGTAACAGTTTGCCCCCATCCATCAGTTAAGGCCGATGGGATTAAAACATGTCTCATTTTATCTAACATTTTCCGAAACGATGACCAGGGTATTTCTCCCTTAAATTGGAGTTGTCCAATAACAATGGCAGGGTGAACACCAATTCTTTGCGCAAATCCAATTATCTTAGTAGTTCCATAAAGAGGGCGAACTCTTGCAATAAAATTATTCAAATCTGATTGGTTAATTAAAAAATCTGCTGCAAATAAATTCGCCTGCTGCTCTGCTTCTGATTGTATGTCATTAAGATAGTATTCATTACCGACAAGGTTGGTGTCTATAATTACATCCGTTAATCCATCCTTTCGTTTTACATGTCCTAATTCATGTGCCAATGTGTACCAAAAATTATCAATCCTATCAGATCTCAAGGAAAGAACAATCACAGGGCTTTTATTATCAAGCCAGAAAGTGACGCCATCAACGCTGGTCTGCGGCAAGTGTTCCAATACTAAGAAACGAATGCCATTTTCTGCTAAAATTCTAGGGACATGTCTTACTTCTTGTAAACTAGGCATTAATTTCTTTAATTGTGCTAAACAATTACTAAATGACTTAACAGAAAATGGTTTTGCATCTACACAAATGGCTAATTGCTTGGCCCTAACTAACCATGCGTTGAGCGAAGCGGACGGTATTTCTTGTCTGCTGCAACGCGCGGCATATGGCAACTGAATTGGATTATCTAAATCATCTATTTTGAAAAAACCTTTTACTGTATTTTCAAGAACATCAATATTTTCAGATGGTTCAATCCAATGTCTTTTGACCATTTCCTTGATTGGTGCTATTTTATAAAGTCTTGCTCTACGTGAAATAACATTACCAGTATCCGCAACATGCCAAAGCTGATACATGCTTTCCAAATTTAACCAATAATCTGCGCTAGTTCCAAACGCTTCACCTAATGCTTTTGCTATTTCTGGGCTGATAGCTCTCTTCCCAGAAATCAACTCATTAATCACACTGGGGAGGCGTCCAATAATTTCAGCCAATTCAGTCTGATTCCAATTGCGCGTTTCTAATTCTTCCTTTATAAATTCTCCCGGCGGAAAAACTTCAGCGGCTCTTCTTTCTGCCATGGCAATTCTCCTTAACGATGATAATCCTCAATACTAACTATTAAAATTCTTTTACTGTTTCCATTTTCCACATACTCTAAAATCAAACGCCATTGATCATTTAATTTCATAGAATGTTGGTGCTTTCTATTTCCTTTCAATTTTTCATATCCTAAGGATTTTATATTATAAAAATCTCTTTCATCTTTCGCAGCCCTTATTTGTTGCATCCGCCTTCTGTACGCCTTAACAATATTAGGTGGATGCCCGGCATTGAAACCAGCATCAATTTCTAATCTATCGAGGTTTTTATCTTTAAATACTATTTCCAGTCCCATTGGGAGATAGTAATAGCAATTAAATATACACTTGTCAATATAAAATATATAAATTTAAGAATTATTAAATTTATGATTAACATGCTTGACCTGTTCATGCATGTTAATCATCAAGAACGAACATGAGGAGAATGGTGATGAATAAACTAAACACAGCAAAAAGAACACAGATGTTAAGCTGCCTTATAGAAGGCAATTTACTTCGCGCACAGCGCGTATGTGTGATGTTGCGTTCAATACCGTGCTTAAATTCATACCTGAAATAGGCGAGGCTTACGCTAATACCAGGATAAAGTATTTCGCAATCTCAAGTGTAAAACAATTAAGTGTGATGAGATTTGGACATTCTGTTACGCCAAAGCTAAAAATGTTCCTCAAGACAAGAAAGACACCTTTGGTTATGGTGACGTTTGGACATGGGTTGCGATTGACGCGGATAAAAGCTTGTCCCTACTTTCATGGTGGGCAATCGTGATGCGAAAAGCGCAAAGATTTTCATGGATGATCTTGCTGAACGCCTTTATAAATCGTGTTCAGCTTACGACCGACGGGCATCATGCATATTTACAGGCTGTTGATAATGCTTTCGATGACGATATTGATTATGCAATGCTAGTTAAGTCATATGAATCAAGCCAAGAAGAAACACTTTACAGCCCTGCTAGATGCACGGGTTCTGATAAAAAGAGAATTAGCGGAAATCCTGATCCGAAAAATGTTTCTACCAGCTATGTTGAACGGCAAAACTTAACCATGCGGATGTGCATGAGAAGGTTCTCCAGATTAACAAATGGATTCAGTAAGAAAGTAGAAAACCATTTATCATTTGTCCCTGCACTATATGTATTATAACTTTTGTCGGATTCATAAGACTTTAAGAGTAACACCAGCAATGGAAGCAGGGATCGCAGATCATGCGTGGTCTCTGGAGGAAGTTATTAATCTTATGTAATTATTTTGATTGATTATCGGTTCTATTGTGCTAATATTCGCCACAAATCCAAGAAAGGAGGGGAAAACCACTATGGCAAGCACGTATAGAAAAAGAAAAGGAAATGATACGTGGCATTTTTGTTCAAATTGCAGTAACTGGCCCAAGAGTGATTATATTGAACAATCCTCAAAGCCAACTACTGGTGAATTGTGCAATGAATGCAAAGCAAAAAAAGCTGCTGGGAATTGTAGTTAATCCACCATATTAGATCTCGACTTCACTTCAAACTCAAACGACGCTCTATCTCCCGTAAAACAAGGAACCTCTAAATACTCCGAATAATCAATATTATTTTTAAATGCGAAATCATCAAAACACGATAAACATACTACTCTTGTTCTAAATATGGGAGGTATAATAGCCTCCCATATGTTATCTGGAACAAAAAAATTAAACTTATCTCTTCTACCACAAACCTTACAGGTTTGGTGTTAGTCATTATTTTTCAAACTATATTATTCCTAATATTACAACAGCGAATAGCGCATTTTTAACAAAAGTGTAATTAAAATTTTTTTTAATTCAAAATGAGTCACTACCCACAAAACATTGTGCTTGCACTCTGCATCACGGCAGTGTTTCTGGCTCTGGCTTTGACCAGGCAGGCAACGATGTGGATGGCGGTCTTTGCAGACATGAGCGTAAGTTTGTTGTTCGTGTTCAATGGATTGAGTTTGCTGCGTCGATGATAATCAGATTCCAGGATTGGCCTGGATGTTGCGTGACTTGAGGTGTTACTATGATCATTTTACTGCATCCCGGATGTAAAAATATTCTTGACAAAATTTAACTTGCCATTTAATCACTACCAATAAGATAGTAATTAAAGTAATGTTAGTTCAGTTGTATAATAGTCGGTGATAATCTTATGCCGTAAGAAATGGACGGTGGGCGAAAGAGGTGGAAGGACAAACTTATTGTCTCATCCAGATTTTCCTATGGGAAAATATATCTAAATAAAATCACCTTAACGGGGCAGAAGACTAATGTTTTGGTTCCAACGTGCGCAAAGGATTTTACATGGAGATCTATCATCAAAGGATGAAGCTCTTGATCTACTGATGTCCGCCGATGACGATTTGCTTGGTGTTCTTGCAGCGGCCTTCCTTATTCGCCGGCATTACTTTGGGCGCAACGTCACCATTCATATCATCAAGAATGCCAAAAGCGGTTTGTGCACTGAGGATTGCGCTTTTTGCAGTCAAGCGGGAGGCGCCAATACGGATTCGCCGCAATATGCGTTGCAAAAAGTGGAAGAGCTGGTTGAAGGTGCTCGTGATGCCCATCGCATGAAGGCGATGCGTTACTGCATCGTAACGAGCGGCCGGGCGCCCGACCCCGAAGATCTGGAAATTATCTGCGCGGCGGCTCGTCAGATAAAAAAGGAAGTTCCGATTCAGATTTGCGCGTCACTGGGCATCTTAACAGTCGGCCAGTCGCTGAAGTTGAAAAATGCCGGGGTAGATCGCTTCAATCATAATCTGGAATCGTCGGAAAGATTTTATCCTTCCATCTGTACAACACACAGCTTTGCCGACCGTAAGAGAACGGCAGAAATTGTCAAGGCATCCGGAATGGAACTATGCAGTGGCGGCCTGATCGGTATGGGAGAAACACTTGCAGATCGTGTGGAGATGGCCTTCGCCCTGCGTGAAGTTGAGGTGGATTCCATTCCACTGAATTTCCTCGATCCACGTCCGGGAACTGCGTTGGAAAACTTGGCCAGACTAACTCCTGCAGATTGTCTGCGAACGCTTGCCATGTTTCGTTTTGTCCATCCGGATAAGGAGATTCGCGTAGCCGGCGGACGGGAAGCCTGTCTCGGCTCGATGCAGGCCTTGTCTCTCTATGCGGCAAACTCCATTTTCACCAAAGGCTATCTCACCACGCCCGGTCAGGGATACGAAGAGGATATGGAGATGATTGCCCAGGCCGGATTTCATGTGACGGACTGGACGGCGGCATAAATAGCAAGAATATTAGAGGTAATAGATTGATATGAACATCAATAAAAAGGCTGTAGCCCTGCTCTCCGGGGGGTTAGACAGCACATTAGCCGTAAAACTGATGATTGATCAGGGCATCGATATCACGGCCATTCATTTTACCAGCGTCTTTTGCAACTGTTCGCCCAAGACGGCGGGCTGCAAAATGCACGCGCGCCAGGTTGCCGAAGAATTTGGTGTTCCCATTCACGTCATCCACAAGGGAATGGACTATATCAAGATGGTGGAAAATCCGCCGCATGGCCATGGCAGCGCCATCAATGCCTGCATTGATTGCCGCATCTATATGCTGCGGAAGGTCAAAGAGATGATGCCAGAGATGGGCGCATCTTTTGTGATCACGGGAGAAGTCCTCGGGCAACGTCCGATGTCTCAGCAGCGGCATACGATTCGTTTGATCGAGAAGGAAAGCGGTTTGCAGGACCTCATACTCCGGCCTCTTTCGGCACAGCATTTCGCACCGACGCTGCCGGAACGCGAAGGGATTGTGGATCGGGATAAACTACTCAATATTTCCGGGCGGGGCCGCAAGGAACAATTCGCGCTGGCGGAAGACCTGGGAGTCAAAGACTATCCCTGTCCCGCAGGCGGATGCCTGCTTACAGACAAAGTCATTGCCGCGCGTCTGCGCGATCTTTTCGATCATACACCCGATTACAACCACAGTGATCTGGTTCTGTTAACATTGGGCCGTCACTACCGGCTGTGTCCTGATCTCAAGATTATCCTGGGGCGCAACCAGGAAGAAAATGAGCGTCTTCTTTCGCTCGCCAAAGATGGACAGAGTATTTTTGAACCGGACAATTTCCGCGGACCGACAATTCTGGCCGTGGGCCGTCTGGATGAAGAAAGAGAAAAAACGATCGGTGCGATGATCGCCTCTCACAGTCAGGATACAATACCATCGTATCACATCATGAAGAAGGTGCGCTCCGATAGCACGTTAACGATATTCAAAGCACAAAGGCAGCTTCGGGAGACTTGGGACAGACAGCGTCTGGGTTGAAAACAGGATTTCATCATCATGATTGAAGAAGAAATAATTACCTGGCTTCGCGAAGAAGATGAACGGAAACTGGAAACGCTTTGGAGCAAGGCCAACGATACGCGTATCGCCAACGTGGGCGATCAGGTTCATCTGCGCGGCCTGATCGAAATTTCCAATATCTGCGTCAGGCGTTGCGGATACTGCGGCATCAGCGCCGACAACAGCCAGATTGAGCGCTATCGCATGACCGAAGAAGAAATTATGGAATACGTGCACAAGGCTGTCGACTTCGGTTATGGAACCGTCGTTATGCAGGCGGGAGAGGACTATGGCATTACACGGGAATGGATGGCCAATATTATCCGCCGGATCAAATTTGAAACGTCCCTGGCAGTGACCTTGAGCCTTGGTGAACGGCCGGATGAAGACCTGATTGCCTGGCGCGAGGCCGGTGCCAACCGCTATCTCATCCGTTTTGAAACCTCCAACAGGGACCTTTATGACCGGATTCATCCGCCTCTGGGAGAGCATCCGTCGGACAGGTTTGCCATTCTTTCGAATCTAAAAAAGCTGGGTTATGAAGTGGGCAGCGGCATTATGATCGGTATTCCCGGCCAGACCTATGAAGATTTGGCATGCGACATCCTGGCGTTTCGTGAATTGGATCTGGACATGATCGGGGTTGGCCCATTCATTCCTCATCCGGAAACGCCGCTGGGGCAGTGTTTGCCGGAAGCTTCAGCCAATCAAGTGCCGAATACCGAACAAATGACCTACAAAGTTATTGCGCTGACTCGCCTGGTTTGCCCGGAGGCAAACATCCCCAGCACAACGGCTCTGGCCAGTCTCAACAAAGCCGATGGCCGCGAACTGGGCCTGATGCGCGGCGCCAACATCGTGATGCCCAACCTGACACCGCCGCAGTACCGGGTGATGTATGAAATCTATCCCAACAAGGCCTGCATCAACGAAACGTCTGAAGCCTGCGCATCGTGTCTTTCTATGCGAATCCTGAATATCGGACGAACCGTGGGCAGCGGGCAGGGTGGACGGCTGAAACGCGATACGCGTTAGCCAGCATCACGTTGCGTGTGATTGAAGTTCATATTCTTAGTGAAACTCTAATTCCACAAGCGAAGCGCGAGGGAATTGGTTTGCTTAACTTATCCCGCAAAGCGGAGGGCATTATGCCCGTGGGTCAACGAGAGCTATGATGTTTTTATCAGTTTCGACTGGACTGTCTTTTCTATTTCCGCGGCACGTTGTGGATCAATTTTATTTACGAATTTCAGATAGATCAGCATCTCTTTTGACAAGTCACTAGCTGTATTGCTGCGCCATTCATCCAACTGGAGGGGCGATAAGGCATCTAAACTGCGTTCGACCGTATCCGTTATTTTCCGCATATTTTGAGTATAAGATGCCGGCAGAGCAGATTGATTTAAGATCTCTCTTATGGCCGCAAGTTGTTCTTTATTTATGCCTTCGCATGTTGCAAGAAAATTAACTAATTCTAAATTCAACTGTATACATCTTGTCGCCGTGGCGACCTGAATGCTGAGCGCGTTATTAATCTTTGGTGATTCCACCGCTCCTTGATCTGTTTTAGACGTGTTTTGTTTTTGTGTCTTCTTTTTAAACAATCTGCTGGGGCTCATGGATATCCGTTCATTTCTAAGATATTGTAATAAATTTGTTATCTTCAAAATTACACGCGGGGCCTTTATTTCACAAAGTGAATAGAAAAAATTACCTATAAAATCAATCTATTTTCACTAATTGTTTCTTTCCGTCAGGCAGGCTTCTTGAGGTCATTACTCTACTAAAAAAGTAGAGAATTATCCATTATGGAAGTTACTGTGCTTCAATAAAAGTATGCATAATCTTATTATTACGAATTTATTGATTATTATTTAAAAACCATATCGATACTTTGATGAAGACTAAAAATAGTTCTTGACAGATCGCCTTTTTTCTATTATCTAGTATTTCAATAGATTTAATGGAGAATAAAAACAAAGAATGATAAAAAGATTACAAAACAATGTTTCCGGTTACATGCGCAGATATCTTATATGCGCCGGCATGTGTCTTATGGGCATATGTTGTTGTCGGGAAAAAGGATGTTCGTCGATGTGATTGCAAACCAAAATCAATAAGAACTGACGAACCCGCTGACCGGCAAAAAGGAACAAACCGTGAAGTGGGTTTTTTGTTAACTGAAATATATAAGGAGAAATAAAATGATAACCAAGAAGTTCAATATAAATAGTGCTCAGCAATTGAGCATTCATCGAAGCAGTCATAAGGCTGGAAGTTACTTAACTGCAGGCAGCCGGGTTTTTGCATTTTTTATCGCTTTCTTTGCAATTATCCTGACTTGGTCGTTAGCCGCTACCGCTGCGGAGGCCGTGACCCTGCTCAACGTCTCATACGATCCGACGCGTGAACTTTACCAGGAATTCAACCAGGCGTTCATTAAAGACTGGCAGAAGAAGACGGGGCAACAGGTGACGATTAAGCAATCTCACGGCGGGTCCGGTAAACAGGCGCGTTCTGTCATCGACGGCCTGGAGGCGGATGTTGTTACCCTGGCTTTGGCCTATGATATCGACGAGGTTCAGGGGAAAGGCCTGATCAAAACCGGCTGGCAGAAGAGACTGCCCCATAACAGCGCCCCTTATACATCCACAATTGTATTTTTAGTCCGCAAGGGTAATCCGAAAAATATTCACGATTGGAATGACCTGATCAAACCGGGCATCTCCGTCATTACTCCGAACCCCAAGACCTCCGGCGGCGCGCGCTGGAATTACCTGGCTGCCTGGGGATACGCCCTGCGGCAAAAGGGTGGGAATGATGCCACTGCCCAGGCATTTGTCAAAAAACTCTTTAAAAATGTACCGGTCCTGGATTCCGGCGCCCGTGGTTCGACGACTACCTTCGTCCAGCGCGGTATTGGCGATGTACTGCTTGCCTGGGAAAATGAAGCTTTTCTGGCCATCAATGAACTGGGGCCGGATAAATTCGAGATCATCACGCCCTCGGTCAGTATTCTGGCCGAACCACCCGTAACAATTGTGGACAAGGTTGTCGAGAAGCACGGAACACGTGCCATTGCCGAGGCCTATCTGAAATACCTGTATAGCGACGAGGGACAGAAGATTGCCGCCAGGCACTACTACCGGCCAATCAACAAGAAGATAGCTGCTGCAGCCTCCAGGCTTCCGAATCTGAAACTCTTTACTCTCGAGGAAGTGTTCGGCAGTTGGCAGAAGGCACAGAAGACGCACTTCTCCGATGGCGGTGTTTTCGACCTGATATACGCGAAGAATTAAGAGCAGGGAATAGAAGGAATTGTCATGAACTTGCGATTGAGAAACCAACATGTGCTTCCCGGATTCGGGCCGACGATGGGCTATACGGTTTTTTATCTCAGCCTCATTGTCCTGATTCCGCTGTCCGCGCTGGTGATCAACACAGCGGGGATGACCTGGGCGGCATTTGTATCGGCGGTGACATCGCCGCGGGTGATGGCTTCCTATCGCGTCACTTTCGGCGCCGCTCTCATCGCAGCTTTGATCAACGCCGTGTTCGGCACATTGGTGGCCTGGGTTTTGATCAGATACGACTTCCCCGGTCGTAAAATCATGGATGCTCTGGTCGATCTGCCTTTCGCACTGCCTACAGCCGTGGTGGGCATAACGCTCGCCACGGTTTACTCGGCCAACGGCTGGGTCGGATCATTTTTAGAGCCGTTGGGTATCAGGGTTGCTTACACGCCACTGGGCATTGTGATTGCCATGACAGTGATCGGCCTGCCCTTTGTGGTCAGGACGCTGCAACCGGTGATCGAGGACATTGAAAAGGAGACGGAGGAAGCGGCCGCTTCTCTGGGGGCAAGCCGCTGGCAGACATTTCATCATGTTCTGTTTCCGGTCATCGTCCCATCGATCCTGACAGGTTTTGCGCTGGCCTTTGCCCGCGCGGTGGGAGAATACGGTTCCATCATTTTCATTGCCGGTAATATGCCCATGGTCTCGGAGATTACCTCGCTTTTGATCATCACCAAGCTGGAGCAGTACGATTACAGCGGTGCGACGGCGATTGCTCTGGTGATGCTGGTTGCTTCTTTTATCATGCTCCTGATGATCAATGTGCTCCAGCGCTGGAGCAGAAAAGTGACGGAAACTTAAAGAAAGGAAAAGGGTATGTCGGATACTTTACAAACAAAATTGATCAAAGCGCCGGGCAGACGCAGGGATCTCACTGAACCCGCACCGGTCCGCTGGCTGTTGACGGGGATAGCCGTCCTTTTTCTCGGGCTCTTTCTGCTATTGCCCCTGGCTGCGGTGTTTGCTCAAGCTCTGGAAAAAGGGCTGGCGGTTTACCTTGCCTCTCTGCACGAAACGGATGCTCTGGCTGCCATCCGCCTGACGCTTTGGGTGGCGGCCATCAGCGTGCCGCTTAATCTTATCTTCGGGCTGGCGGCTGCCTGGGCCATTACCAAGTTTCAGTTCCCCGGCAAGAATTTTTTAATTACACTGATTGATCTTCCGTTTTCCGTTTCGCCGGTTATTTCGGGATTGATCTTTGTTCTTATTTTCGGACTTCAGGGATGGCTGGGTCCGTGGCTTGATGCTTCCCGGATCAAGATCATTTTTTCAACGCCGGGAATCGTTCTGGCAACAATATTTGTCACTTTTCCGTTTGTGGCGCGGGAATTGATTCCCCTGATGGAGTCGCAGGGCAGGGATGAAGAGGAAGCTGCCTTGGTCCTGGGCGCGAGCGGCTTACAGACTTTTTTTAAGATAACGCTTCCCAATATCAAATGGGGCGTCATTTATGGGGTTATTCTCTGCAATGCGCGCGCCATGGGAGAGTTTGGCGCTGTTTCCGTTGTTTCGGGGCATATCCGGGGCGCGACCAATACGATTCCCCTGCATGTGGAGATCCTCTATAACGAATACAACTTTGCCGCAGCTTTTGCCGTGGCATCGCTGCTGGCCCTTCTGGCGCTGGTAACGCTGGCCGTCAAGAGTTTTGTGGAATGGAAGATGCGCGAGCAGCTCTCGTGACATTTTTAGAAAGCAATTAATATGAGCATTGAAGCAAGAAATATCAGCAAGCGATTCGGTAGTTTCACCGCCCTCAAGGACGTAAGTCTGGATATTCCGTCAGGAGAGCTTGTGGCGCTGCTCGGGCCTTCGGGCTCCGGCAAGACAACGCTGCTCAGGATCATCGCCGGACTGGAAACGCCTGAAGGCGGGACTATTCAAATCAATGGCGAAGACACTACCAGCCGGCATGTCCGTGAGCGAAAGGTCGGGTTTGTCTTTCAGCACTATGCCTTGTTCAAGCATATGACGGTTTTGGAAAATGTCGCATTCGGCCTGCGGGTCAAATCACGAAAGGCGCGCCTGCCGGATCAGGAAATCCGGGAAAAAGTATTGGGGTTATTGCGTCTGGTACAGCTCGATGGCTTGGCCGACCGCCATCCGTCCCAATTGTCGGGAGGGCAGCGCCAGAGAATCGCCCTGGCGCGGGCACTGGCCGTGGAGCCGCAGATTCTGCTTCTTGACGAACCCTTCGGGGCGCTTGATGCCCAGGTCCGGGCGGAATTGCGCCGCTGGCTGCGAAAACTTCACGATGAGATCCACGTAACGAGCGTCTTTGTAACGCATGACCAGGAAGAGGCATTGGAACTGGCCGACCGCATTGTCGTGATGCGCGAAGGAAGGATCGAACAGATCGGCACACCGGAGGAAGTCTATGAACACCCGGCCAATGCTTTTGTCCTGAATTTTTTAGGCAACGTCAACCTCTTTCATTGCCGCTCTCATCAGACGCGAGGCAAATCCGGTGAAGGCGTTTCAGCAGTCGCAGGCCGCGAGGAGACAGGCGCCCCAGAGGTTCTGGGCTACGTCCGGACACACGATCTGGCTTTGGAAAGAAAGCCCCTCGATCATACCAGTATTGAGGCCAGGGTTCTCCATATCCATGCCATCGGTCCCGTGGTGCGCGTCAGCCTGACTCTGGCGGGCAGCCGTGAGACATTGGAGGCCGAATTGACGAGAGACGTTTTTCAAAGCCTGGGTCTGCAAAAAAATGAACCGATTTTTGTAAGGCCCCGGCATGTCAGGGTGTTCGAAGATTACCAGATATAAAGGAGAAGAAACATGAAATTACTGATTAATGGAAATGCAGAAGAGGTTTCGGGCGTTTTGACCATAACGGAGCTGCTGGCCGAGAAGAAGGTCGCGGACCCCGATATGGTTACGGTGGAACTAAACGGGACCATTCTGCAGCGCCAGGATTTTGTATCGATCAAGATAAAGGAAGGCGATGCCGTGGAATTTCTCTATTTCATGGGCGGCGGGTCCGGGGCATGAAACAACGCGGATTTACAACCAGGGCCATTCACGAATCGGGTCTCCGGAAAGAGGCGCAGGGAGCGCTGCGCTTTCCCCTCTATGACACGGCCGCTTTCGGGTTTGAATCCGCTGAGTCCATGGCCGATGTTTTTTACGGACGGCAGGCCTCTCATGCCTATACACGCATATCCAACCCGACCGTGGAAACCTTTGAACGCAAGATCACAGCCCTGGAAGGCGGCGTTGCCTCCGTGGCCGTTGCATCGGGAATGGCGGCCATCTCCACAACCTTTCTCAATTTAGTTGCGTCAGGCGAAAATATAATTTCCACCGCGTCGCTCTTTGGCGGGACCTATACGTTTTTCAAAAAAATCCTCACGCCCTTCGGGGTGGAAACGCGTTTTGTTCCAGCGGAAGATTTAGCTGCCATAGAAGCGGCCATTGACGGGAACACCCGGGCAATTTTCATGGAGACAATTTCCAATCCCTGCATGATCGTTGCCGATTTTGAAGAGATCTCTTCGATTGCCGCAAAGCATCGGATACCCGTCATTGCCGACAGCACGGTAACAACGCCTTATCTTTTTCGCGCCCGGGATTTCGGCGTCAACGTCGTTTTGCATTCCACGACAAAGTATGTCTCGGGAGGCGCAACCAGTATGGGCGGCGTTATCGTTGATCTGGGCAATTATGACTGGTCGCTCTCTCCCGCGCTTCAGGACTATCATCGGTTCAGAGATATGGCCTTTATTGCCCGGCTGCGAAAAGAGATCTATCGGGAAACGGGCAGTTGCCTTGCGCCCCATAACGCCTGGCTGCAAACCCTGGGACTGGAAACCCTGGGCCTGCGCATGGAGAGGATCTGCGCCAACGCCGGTAGTATGGCGGAGTATTTATCAACCCATCGCGCCGTTAAGTCCGTTTTATATCCTGGGTTGCCGTCATCTCCGTTTCACAAGCTGGCGCAAAAGCAATTTTCAGGTTTCGGCGGGATTCTATCATTGAATCTCTTCAGCAAGGCGGACTGCTTCCGTTTTTTAAACAAGCTGTCTGTGATCAGCCGGGCCTCCAATCTGGGCGACAATAAAACGCTGGCCCTGCACCCCGCGTCAACGATTTTTGCCGGGTTTACGGAAGCAGAGATGAAAGGTCTGGGGGTGGATGACACCCTGATTCGCATTTCATTCGGCATTGAAGATATTGATGACCTGCGTGAGGACATTTCGCAAGCCTTAAATGAAGGAGCATAAAATTATGAACGATGAACAAATTGAGCGATACAGCCGTAATATAATTTTAAAGCAGGTCGGCGGCAAAGGTCAGGAAAAGTTGCTTGCCTCGAAAGTACTCATCATCGGGGCCGGGGGCCTGGGCGCTCCTGCGGCCCTTTATCTTGCCGCCGCGGGCGTGGGGACGATCGGCCTTGTGGATGGCGATCATGTCGATCTGAGCAACCTCCAGCGGCAGATTATTCACTTTACCGGCGATGTGGGTATTCCCAAGGTGGACTCAGCAGCGGAAAAAATAAAAGCGCTGAATCCCGATGTCCGGGTCGTTACATATAAGGAACGGGCATTGTCGGGGAATATTCAGTCCATGATCACCGATTATGATTTCGTGATCGACGGAACGGATAATTTCCCGGCGAAGTTTCTGATCAACGACGCGTGTGTTTTGCAAGGCAAGCCTTTTTCCCATGCGGGTATTCTGAGGTTTGACGGGCAGACGATTACGGTCCTGCCCGGTGAAAGCCCATGTTACCGCTGTCTGTTCATCGCGCCCCCGCCGGTTGGCGCAGTGCCGAGTTGCAGTCAGGCCGGCGTTTTGGGCGGTATGGCGGGCATCATCGGCACCATCCAGGCGGTGGAGGCTCTCAAATATCTGCTGGGGCTGAAGGAATTGCTGACTGGGCGGCTGCTGATCTTTGACGCGTTGGCCATGCGCTTCCGCGAGGTCAAGGTAAACAAGAATCCCGATTGCCCGGTGTGCGGCAAAAACCCGACCATTACCAGTCTGGTGGACTATGAACAAAAGGCTTGTGAGATTAGAAGATGATTATTGCACAGAACATTGTCGATCAGATCATCGCCCACGCCTGCCGGGAAGCCCCGATTGAGGCTTGCGGCTACCTGGGCGGCATGGATGACCGGATCACCGCGATTTATGAAATGAAAAACATCGATGGCCGGGAAGATCACTTTTCCTTCGAGCCGCAGGAGCAGTTTGCCGCCCATAAAAAAGCCAGGCAGGCGGGTCTCAAAATCATCGGTGTCTATCACAGCCATCCGGTTACACCGGCGCGGCCATCCGTGGAAGACATCGCACTGGCCTATGACCCGTCGGCTTTATACGTTATTATTTCCCTTCTGGATGACCGGCCCGTCGTTAAGGGGTTTTGGATCAAACAGGGAAAGGTCAATGAAGAACCATTAATCATCGAGGATAAACTATGAGTGAGAAAGATTTTGATCTGGCGGCCCTGAAAAAAGTCGGCATGATTCAACAGAAGCAGAAAGATTATTTTGCCATGCGGCTGCACGCCGTGGGCGGCGATTTCACCTCCGCCCAATTGGCGAAAGTTGCTGTCGTGGCAGAAAAGTATGGCCGTGGGCAGCTTCACCTTTCAACAAGACAGGGCATCGAGATCCACTTCGTCCATCACAGCCATCTCGAAGAGGCCAGAGGCGAGCTGGACTCGGTCGGCGTGACCATGGGTGCCTGCGGCCCGCGAATCCGTATTATTGTTGCCTGCCCGGGGGAGTTAACCTGCCACTGGGGCATCATCGATACGAAAGCCATCGCCCGTAAGCTGGACGAGAAATATTTCCGGCAGGAAACGCCGCACAAGTTCAAGCTGTCCGTCACGGGTTGCCCGCATAATTGCGCCAAAGCGACGGAAAACGATATCGGCGTCATGGGCGGGATTCTGCCCGCGTGGGACAAGGCGTCATGCAGTGATTGCGGGCTTTGCCTTAATATTTGCCCCACGGGAGCCATCAGTAAAGTAGGTGATGACTATGTTCTGGACGAAGCGAAGTGCCTCTATTGCAGTATTTGCACATCCGGCTGCCCGGAAGGGTCATGGAGGGCAGCCAAGCGCGGGTATATCCTCTGGATCGGTGGAACGATGGGGAAGATTCCCCGATTGGGCACACGCCTTGGCGGGTTAATCGAAAACGCCGACAGGCTCTATGAGCTGATTGACCGGACCATCGCGTTTTACCGCCGCAATGGACGGAAGAAAGAAAGATTTGGACACACGATCAACAGGATTGGTGTGGAAAAAGTGAACGAGGAGATACTTCATGGAACATGAGATTAAGAAACATCTGAATCTGCATGGTGTCGCCTGCCCTATGAATTTCGTCAAGACGAAGCTCGCTCTTGAAGAATTGGAATCCGGTGAATATCTGGAAGTGATCCTTGATGAAGGAGAACCCATGCTGAATGTGCCCCGGAGTCTGAAGGAAGAAGGTCATCGGGTGGTCAAAGTTGAGCCTATTGGCGAAACCTTCCGGGTCGTCGTGAAAAAAGGATAAGTGTGAATAATAGAATGGTTATGATGCAGCAAGAAATAATAAAGGAATTGGTTTTGCAATTCAAAGACCAGGAACCGGATCAGATTCTGCGCTATTTCCTTTCGGCCTATGCCGGAAGCTCCATTAATAACAAGGATCGCATTGCTCTGGCGTCGAGCCTTGGCGCAGAGGATCAAGTCCTCACGCAAATCATTCTAGCCATAAAGCCTGAAGCAAGAATCTTTATCCTCGATACGGGGAGGCTCCCTAGTGAGACTTATGACGTTGTGAACCGCACCATGTCGCGATACAAGATGAAGTATGAGTTTTTGTTTCCGGAATCAGCAGATGTCGAGGCCATGGAAAGCCGGGAGGGGCCTAACCTCTTTTATGAAAGCATCGAAAACAGAAAAAAATGTTGTTTCGTGCGCAAGGTAAAGCCGCTTGGAAGAGTTCTGTCCACACTGGATGTCTGGATTACGGGATTGCGCAGGCAACAGGCTGTCACAAGAAATGCCCTGGAAAAAATTGAGTGGGATGAAGGCAATGGCCTCATCAAGCTCAATCCTCTGGCCGATTGGAGCGAAGAGCGGGTATGGGCCTATATTAAGGAACATCAGATACCCTACAATAAACTGCACGATCAGGGCTATCCGAGCATCGGCTGCGCCCCTTGTACCCGGAAGGTGTTGTCCGGCGAAGATCTCCGGTCGGGGCGCTGGTGGTGGGAAACACCCGAACAGAAGGAATGCGGTCTGCATATTGTAAACGGCAAACTTGTCGGAAGGAATAAGTAAAATGGATCATCTTGACAAACTGGAAGCACAGAGCGTGTATATATTCCGGGAGGCCTACCGGGAATTTAAGAACCTGGTTATGCTGTGGTCGATCGGCAAAGACAGCACCGTCTTGCTGTGGCTGGCGAGGAAGGCTTTTTTCGGTCATGTGCCTATGCCCATGCTGCACATCGATACGCATTTCAAAATTCCAGAAATGATTGAATACCGCGATGCATTGGCCCGGCAATGGCATTTGAATATCCTCTATGGGGAAAACACGGAAGCGCTGGCAAAAAAGGAAACCTACCCTGATGGGAACTGCGACCGTATCAGCTGCTGCCGCAAATTGAAAAGTGAGGCGCTGAAAAACACGCTGTCGGGGCAGTGGCCGCGCTACCGGTTCGATCACGGCCTTGGCCGCTATGTGCCGGATACAAATACCGAGCAGTATACCGGCGTCATCGTCGGCGTGCGTGCTGACGAAGAAGGCAGCCGGTCGAAAGAGCGGTATTTCTCGCCGCGCGATCGTGAAAATGACTGGGATGTCGGCGATCAACCACCGGAATTATGGAATCAATTCAAAACTGATTTCGCGCCGGGGACGCATATTCGCGTTCATCCCCTGCTGGATTGGACGGAACTCAATATCTGGGAATATATCGAACGGGAGAATATTCCGCTGGTCTCCCTGTATTTCAATCAGGGCGACGGCAAACGCTATCGCTCGCTGGGCTGCTACCCCTGTACAACACCTGTAGCGTCGGAGGCCCGCACAGTGAAGGAAATCATTGCGGAGCTGCGGGAAGGGAAATTTTCCAACATTGCGGAGCGATCAGGCCGCGCGCAGGATAAAGAAGACGGCGGTGGTCTGGAAACACTGCGCCGGGAAGGATATATGTAAATGAAAGATCGCGACCAAATCAATATTGTTATTGTGGGCCATGTCGATCACGGCAAGAGCACGGTGATTGGGAGGCTTCTGGCCGATACGGGATCACTTCCCGAAGGAAAACTCGAAGACGTTAAAGCCCTTTGCGCCAGAAACGCCAAACCATTTGAGTATGCCTTCCTTTTGGATGCACTCAAGGATGAAAGGACGCAAGGCATCACCATCGACAGCGCCCGTTGTTTCTTTAAAACAAACAAGCGGGATTACATCGTGATCGATGCACCGGGTCATATCGAGTTTCTGAAAAACATGGTAACGGGGGCTGCCCGCGCGGAAGCGGCATTATTGGTCATCGCCGCTGACGAAGGCGTGCAGGAAAACAGCAAACGCCACGGTTATCTCGTCTCCATGCTGGGGGTTCGCCAGGTGGTGGTGCTGCTCAATAAAATGGATCTCGTCGGCTATGACCGCAAGGCCTATGATTTGCTTTGCGCGGAATATACGGCATTTTTGGAAACCTTACAGGTGAAGCCAATTGCCTTTATTCCCATCAGTGCCCGCGACGGCGAGAATCTGGTCACGCTTTCTTCCCTTATGCCCTGGTATGAAGGGCCGACGGTACTTGATCAGTTGGATGCGTTTGAAAAGAAGCGTAGCGATACCCATCTGCCGCTGCGTTTTCCGGTGCAGGATATCTATAAATTTACGGAAGAAAATGACGACCGCCGCATTATCGCCGGAACCATCGAGACCGGGAGCTTAAGCGCCGGCGACGAGGTTTTATTCCTGCCTTCCAATAAAAAAGCGCGTATCCGAACCATCGAGGCCTTCAATACACCGGTCAAGACGCAAGCGAAGGCCTCGGAAGCCATCGGCATTACTCTTGATACGCAGCTATACATCAAGCCGGGTGAGATTGTTACCAAACCCGGCGATACACTGCCGCTCGTGAATTCGCGTTTCAAAGCCCATATCTTCTGGATGGGACGTTCGCCGCTGATCAGAGATAAATCCTATAAACTGAAGCTGGCGACCTGCCGTGTGCCTGTTCGGCTTGCCGAGATTATTCATGTCCTTGATGCGACGGATCTCAGTATGACGCAGCATAAGAAACAGCTCAACCGGCACGATGTCGGAGAAGTCATTCTGGAGACCACCAAGCCGATTGCCTTTGATTCCGTGACTGCCATCGAAGGCACCGGAAGGTTTGTCATCGTCGATCATTTTGAAATTGCCGGAGGCGGCATCATCCTGGACGAAGCTGATAATCGAGATACACTTCTTGCGGATCATATCCGGCAGCGGGAGATTGCCTGGGACAAGGGCTTCATTACACCGGTTGATCGTTCTCGCCATAACAGCCATGGCGCAAAGTTCATCGTCTTTGCGGGCGAAGAATTTGATCGGGTTACAGCACTGGCCAAGGGACTGGAACGGATGTTGTTTTTTCATAATCACCAGACTTACTATCTCGGTTTCAATAATCTGCTTTCCGGCATTGCTTCCGATGTTCCGGGAAACACCGCGGATACGGACGACGCGATTAACCGCTTGGGAGAACTGGCCAGGATTCTGACCGACGCAGGCCAGATCTTCATTACAGCCTTGTCCGGCATCGACGATTATGATCTGGAAATATTGAAAGTGCTCAACACGCCTGCCGAAATTCTGGTGGTGTGCGTGGGGAATAATATTTTTTCGAGTTTCCCGGTTGATCTGGTCATTCCGGCAGACGCGTCGCCGGATGACGCCGTCCGTGAAGTTAACGCATTGCTCCGGAACAAAGAAATCGTCGCCGAATATATTATTTGAAAGGTCGCATTGTTATAGGGGCTTCGGTTATTACTAGGGGCTGTCATTACGAATGGTTTAAATATGAACTTAAGATTAACAAAACTGAACAATCTCAAACAAACGATGTGTCGTTGTATGAAAATGCGAAATTCCTGGGAATGGGGAGGTTTGTTTTTGTAAAAGAGCATCATCATAATAGCTAGAAACAACCCACCAGCCGGAATTTAGAATCCATTTTGGCAGGTGGGTTTTTTTATTAATTGAAGCATAAGAGGCCTTAAAAATGCCTGTTTTTAAGGGAATAATAAATATTTTAATTCAGGAGAAGAGTAATGAAGAGATTTTGGTTAGTAATGCTGTCGCTGGGACTTGTCCTGGCCTTCAGCATATCGGCTATGGCGCTCGATGTAGAGTTTAGCGGCGAGTTTTATGCGGCAGGCGTGTATCTGGATAAGACCACGGTGAAGAAAGATACAGCCACGGACGGTCCTTCGACCGCTTTTTATTACCAGAGATTAAGGGTCAGAACAGATTTTACCGTGTCACCCGGTTTGACTTTAGTTACCCGTTTTGATGCAATGGAGAGAGCATGGGGTGCGACAAGAGACGCTGCCGGCACGGCACTGGCTGCGGATTCGGCCGGAACGCGTGCGGAAAACGAAAACATTGCTCTTGACTGGGCATACATCAATTATAAATCAGCCGTCGGCGTTTTCGATGTCGGTTATATGAATGACGGCGCCACGGGAACTATATTCGGCAATAGCTACGCGCCCGCCGGGCGGATTAAATATTCTTATGCCGTAGGTCCGGTAACGCTTAATGCGGCCTATACCAAAGTTAAAGAGGCCAACCGCACCGCAGTCAACACGACTGCCACAACAACGGATAGAGACAATGACAAATACAGTATTGAAGGCGTTTATAACTGGAAAACCGGCAGAGCCGGCTTGGACATCAAATATTACAATTATGCTGAAAACCGCACTGCCGCTCAACCTTACAAAAGAAACTATTTTCTATTGACTCCTTATATCCTTGCCAAAATCGGTTCGGTGGCGCTGCAGGCTGAATTCAATTACCTGAACGGTAGAGACAAGTTTGATAACGGTGCAGCCGATATTACGCTGGACAATATAGCCGGCTGGGTTGATGCAACTGCCGATCTCGGTAAATTTTACGCCGGTGGGACCATTGCGTATGTGTCCGGTAATGATCCCGGTACGACTGATAAAAATGAAGGCGGCATTCTTAATGGCGGCCGTGACTGGAGCCCCTGCCTGATTATGTGGAACTATGAGCGCACCAATTGGGCGGGAACGCTGGCCGGTTACGATGGTGCTGCGCAAGACACGGCCATGACCAACAGCTGGTTTTTCCAGGCCAGAGGTGGTGTGAAACCGATTGATGCCCTGGATATCATGGCGTCTGTGTCTTATGCCAATGCCGATAAGAAGCCGGCGGACTACCTTAACAACGCTTACGGTTATGAAGTCGATTTGAAAGCCATTTACAAAATCACTAATAACCTCTCCTATATGCTGGGCGTGGGTTATCTTTTTACTGATGATTACTATAAAGGGAAGTCAGACGCCAATAATCTGCGCAACGATTATCTGGTCATCAACAAGCTGACGCTGACGTTTTAAGGAGATTCTATTCACATATTAAATCAGCAATCCCGGAGCAGAATAGTTTTGCTCCGGGATTCGTGTTTTGCTGATTTCGAACCGAGACCTCGGATCATCGTCTCTGTTCAATTTTCTCCATAACGCAAAGCAATATGTTGTCTATGTATATGATTTATTATTGTATTTAAAATATTATGGGAATTGTCCATAATTAATAATTTCTCTTGACAATGGTCTTTAATTATAATATCTAGTATTTCAATGAAAAAAATAGAGATTAAAGAATTATGAAACTCTCGACCAAAGGACGCTACGGCGTCCGGCTTATGTTAGATCTTGCAACCCATTACGGCGAACGTCCGGTTCTTTTAAGAGAGATATCTCAAAGGGAAGATATCTCAGAAAAATATCTCTGGCATTTGATTAATCCGTTAAAATCAGCCGGATTAATTAATTCAACACGAGGATCGCACGGCGGGTATGAGCTGGCGAAAGCACCGTCCGAAATAACCGTCAAAGATATTTTTGAGGTTGTCGAAGGGCCAATCTGCCTGGTCGATTGTGTGGAGAAACCGTCAGCCTGCAATCGCTCGGACTTCTGTATAACCCGTGATTTGTGGGAAGAGGCTTCCAGAGCGTTTGCCGAAACGCTTGCAAAAACAACTCTTGACTCTCTCGTGGTACGGCAAAAAGACAAAAAACAGCGCCAGACTGTTAATTACGATATTTAATGAATGTTTTAACTATGAAATTAAAATTAATAAGGCTGAATAATATCTTACCAATGATGTGTTGTTGCATGGAAATGCGAAATTCCTGGAAATGGGGAGATTCGTTCATGTAGAACTGAATCATTGTAGTAACGGAAGATATCCCATCACCCGGAATTTAGAATTCATTCCGGATGGTGGGTTTTTTTATACCTAAAAATTTAATACAACTTAAAGGAGAAAACAAAATGACAAAAAGAAGACTGGAAACCATTGCAGTACACGCCGGGCAGGAAACACCGGATTCTGCAACAACAGCGAGGGCGGTGCCGATTTACAGGACATCGTCGTTTGTATTCAAGAACACAGAACACGCGGCGAATTTATTTGGGTTGAAAGAATTGGGCAATATCTATTCACGGCTGACCAACCCGACCAATGCCGTCCTGGAAGAACGCATCACGCAACTGGAAGGCGGCGCCGCATCGGTCGTTGTCTCATCCGGCACATCGGCAATTTTTTACGCCATCATAACTCTTGCGGAAGCCGGCGATGAGATTGTATCGGCAAATAATTTGTATGGCGGAACCTACACGCAGTTTGACGCCATTTTGCCGAAACTCGGCATCAATACGAAATTTGTCGATCCACACGATCCGAAGAATTTTGAGAAGGCCATCACGCCCAAAACACGCGCCTTGTTTATCGAAACCATCGGCAATCCGGTTCTGGATTTTACGGATGTGAAAGCGGTGGCCGACATCGCCCATAAACACGGCCTTCCGTTGATTGTCGATGCAACCTTCACCACACCGTATTTGCTGCGCACGATCGATTACGGCGCGGACATCGTGGTTAATTCGCTGACCAAGTGGATCGGCGGACACGGCACGGCAATCGGCGGAAGCATTACGGATTCCGGAAAGTTCAACTGGAAAGGCGGAAAGCACAAATTGTTAACGGAGCCGGATAACAACTATCACGGATTGCGCTGGGCGCTCGATCTGCCGGAAGCGCTGGCGCCGATTGCTTTTGCCCTGCGCGTGCGAACGGTACCGCTTCGTAATCTCGGCGCAGCGCTTTCACCGGATAACGCATGGATATTTTTACAGGGCGCTGAAACACTGCCATTGCGCATTGTGCGGCACAGCGAAAATGCGCTGGCTGTTGCCCAGTATCTGAAGAAACATCCCAAGGTCGCCTGGGTGCGCTATCCGGGGCTGACCGATGATCCGACTTATCCAACGGCATCCCAGTATCTGAAAAAAGGTTTCGGAGGCATGGTCGTTTTTGGCGTGAAGGGCGGATACGATGCAGCGGTAAAGATTATCTCAAATATCGATTTATTCTCGCATCTGGCAAACGTCGGCGACGCCAAGAGCCTGATCCTGCATCCGGCCAGCACTTCTCATTCGCAGCTTTCCGAAAAAGAACAGCTGGCAGGCGGATTGACACCTGATCTTATCCGGCTGTCGATCGGGATTGAGCATATTGATGACATTATCGAAGCTCTGGATGGCGCACTGGCGAAAATCTGATGCATCACGCTGAGTGCCGCGAATTGGAAAATGAAATTTAAGCAAATAATGGCCGGTCAAATCATTTCCTGATCCGCCGGCAATGAAAGGAGAACAAAATGAAAATATATAAAGACATTACTCAAACTATCGGACGCACGCCTTTGGTTAGTTTAAATCGAATGACTGAGGGGATTGGAGCCCAGGTTGTATTAAAACTGGAGTCTTTTAACCCCCTTTCCAGCGTGAAAGACCGCATAGGCGTTTCATTAATTGAGGACGCCGAAAAACGAGGCGTGATCAAAAAGGATTCCGTCCTCATTGAACCCACCAGCGGCAATACCGGGATTGCGCTGGCCTTTGTGGCCGCATCGCGCGGGTATCGGCTGGTCCTGACTATGCCGGACACCATGAGCCTGGAACGCAGGCAGCTTCTGCAAATCTTCGGCGCGGAACTGGTGTTGACGCCGGGGGCGGAAGGCATGCCCGGAGCCGTAAGAAAAGCAAAGGAGCTTGCAGAAACGACGCCGGGCGGCGTTTTGCTGCAGCAGTTTGAAAATCCGGCCAATCCTGAGATTCACCGGAAAACAACCGCCGAAGAGATTTGGGAGGACACCGACGGCAAGGTCGATATCCTGATTTCCGGCGTGGGCACCGGCGGCACAATTACCGGTGTTGCCGAAGTTATCAAAGCAAGAAAGAAAGACTTCCGGGCGATTGCCGTGGAGCCGGAGGCATCGCCTGTGCTTTCCGGCGGGGTACCGGGACCGCATAAAATTCAGGGCATCGGCGCAGGATTTGTTCCCGGTGTTTTGAACAAAAATATTATTGATGAAATTGTGAAGGTTTCCAATGACAATGCAGGCCTTACTGCGCGGCGGCTGGCTCGCGAAGAGGGTATCCTGGCCGGGATCTCCAGCGGCGCTGCACTCTGGGCGGCGCTCGAAGTCGCCCGCAGGCCGGAAAATGCCGGGAAGCTGATCGTCGTCATCATTCCCGACACCGGTGAACGTTATCTTTCGACGTGGTTGTTTAAGGAGCAATAAATGAGTTCAAACAGGTATGAATTGAATCTCCAACTGGCGCAAATGCTCAAGGGCGGTGTCATTATGGATGTTACAAACGCTGAGCAGGCAAAAATTGCGGAGGAGGCAGGCGCTGTTGCGGTTATGGCTCTGGAAAGAGTTCCCTCGGATATCCGCAGAGATGGGGGTGTAGCACGGATGTCCGATCCGGCCATGATTGCGGAAATTAAAGCGAGTGTCACCATTCCGGTCATGGCCAAGGCGCGCATCGGTCATTTTGTGGAAGCGCAAATTCTGGAAGCGCTGAAAATTGACTATATTGACGAAAGCGAAGTGCTCACCCCGGCGGATGAGGAATGCCACATCGACAAAAGCAAATTCTCGATTCCCTTTGTCTGCGGCGCCCGCAACCTGGGCGAAGCCCTGCGCCGAATCGCCGAAGGCGCGGCAATGATCCGCACCAAAGGCGAAGCAGGTACGGGCAATGTGGTGGAAGCAGTGCGCCATATCCGGGCCATCAATCGCGAGATCCGGATTCTGGTGGGAATGCCTGTCGAAGAAGTCACCGGCTTTGCCAAAACAAACGGCATGCCCTATGAACTGGCGCTCAAGGTTAAGGAATTGGGAAGATTGCCGGTAGTCAATTTTGCCGCCGGCGGCATTGCGACACCGGCCGATGCGGCCCTCATGATGCAACTGGGCTGTGACGGCATCTTTGTCGGCTCCGGTATTTTCAAATCAGACAATCCCGAGGCCCGGGCTCGCGCAATCGTCAAGGCGACAGCCTACTTCAATGATCCGGCAAAGATTCTGGAAGCGTCAATCGCCATCGGTACAGCAATGCCGGGTCTGGAAATATCGCAGATACCGTCTGAGCAACTATTGGCAGGGCGCGGATGGTGATTGCGTTCAGCAGTGGTTGTTATTCTGACAACCATCAACAGCCATCAAGGTGTTCAACTGGCCAAGCGTTTAGCACATAAGCATGATTGCCCATACGTTGTCATGCAACGTTGCGGTCAGAGCAGATTCCGGCAGTTAATGGCAGCTATAGATCAGCGTGACGGTGAAATTCGGCAGAATGCGAGTAACATGAAAAACCAATGATGAAGGACGTCATGAGAATAAGGACATTGATCGTTCCCGGATTAAACGGTTCGGGTCCGGGACACTGGCAAACTATCTGGGAAGAAAAATACGACTGCGAGCGCGTCTATCAAAGAGATTGGGAAAACCCCGATCTCGCCTTGTGGATGGACACATTGAATGCCGCGGTTACCGCAGGATCAGAGCGCAGCATTATAGTGGCCCATAGCCTGGGTTGCCTGACTGTCGCGCACTGGGCGCAAGCCTATCCGGAAAATACCGGCCGCATCCAGTGTGGTTTTCTGGTTGCGCCACCCGACGTGAAATCATCATTCGATATACCCGAAGCTCTGCGATGCTTTGCCACGCATAAAGTAATTCCATTCCCTTCTTTGCTGGTTGGTAGTGAGAGTGATCATCATATGACGCTGGAAGCCGCGCGAAGGCTGGCCGGGTTTTGGAAAAGCCGTTTTGTGAATGCCGGTACTGTTGGACATATCAATCTGGATTCCGGCCATGGTCCCTGGCCGCAAGGTGAAGATCTGTTGCAGGATTTGATAATAACAACAATGTAAATTATCTGTCTGCTATTCTCTTTAAATCAAAGATTGTTTTCATTAATATAATGATATAAATTACCCTAAAATAACCCCAGGGGGAAAGAAGTATGAAATTTGAAACGCTTGCCGTTCATGCCGGTCAGGCGCCGGACCCGGCGTACGGTGCGGTTATGCAGCCGATTTACCAGGTATCGACGTTTGCCTACAAGGGCGTGAAGCAGATGGGGCCTTTTGATTACTCCCGCTCTGGCAATCCAACGCGCAAAGCGCTGGAAGACTGCATTGCCGCCCTCGAAGGCGGAACGCACGGCTTTGCCTTCGGCACGGGGATGGCTGCGGAAACAACCGCGATTGCTCTTTTGGCAGCCGGAGACCACATCATCGTCCATGATGACCTTTACGGTGGCACTTATCGCCTAATGACCAGTGTAGCCGCACGGCATGGTGTGGACGTCCAGTTCGTCAATCTGCGTAATCTGGACACACTTCAAAAATCGATCAAATCCAATACGAAAATGATCTGGACGGAATCACCGACGAATCCCCTGATGAATATTCTGGATCTCGCGGCCATTGCCGGCATTGCAAAATCCAAAGGCGTGCTGACCGTCTGCGACAACACGTTTCTGTCTCCGTATTTCCAGAATCCCCTGGCACTGGGAATTGATATTGTGCTTCATTCCACGACCAAATACATCAACGGACATTCCGACGTAGTGGGCGGCGCCATTGTTGTTAATAATAAGGAGTTGGCCTCGCGTGTTTATTTCCATCAAAATGCGATGGGCACCTGCCAGGCGCCCCATGATTGTTTTCTGGTCTTACGCGGTCTGAAAACGCTGGCCTTGCGGATGGAAGCCCACAACCGCAACGCGCTCACTATTGCTCGATGGCTGGAAGCGCATCCTAAGATTGAAGCGGTTTTGCATCCGGGCTTGGAGAGCCACCCGCAATATAAACTTGCCCTCTCGCAGGCGCGTGGTTTCGGCGGTACATTCTCTTTCAAAGTCAAAGGAGGCGAAGAAGAGGCGTTTCGCCTTTTAGAGAATCTCAAACTTTTTATCCTGGCGGAATCGCTGGGCGGCGTGGAGTCGCTCATTGAACATCCCTGGACGATGACCCATCTGTCCATGCCGGAGGATGTCCGCAAGGCCGCAGGCATTACAGAAAACCTGATCCGCATCTCCGTCGGCATTGAACATGCCGACGACCTGATTGCTGATCTGGAGCAGGCTCTAACCCATGCCTGATTCCGGTCAACCCACCATGATCTCATGCCGCAATGGAAAAGAATAAATGAGAATTGTCCTATGATCCAACATCCGAAATACAATAATTTACTGGCAACTTTGAAGCGCCTGGAGCACCTGGCCGTCGCCTTTTCCGGCGGTGTTGACAGTTCGTTTTTGCTTGCCGCAGCCAAAGATGCCCTGGGTGACAAAGCGGTTGGTATCACCATCGATTCGCCGGCATTGCCTCGCTATGAATTGGAAGATGCCGTGGCAATAGCCGGTTTGATCGGGGCCAGGCATATCATCGTAAAATCTCCTGAGATTGAAGATGAAGTAAAACTTAACCCCGTGAACCGCTGTTACCTCTGCAAGAAGGTGGAGTTTGGCGCGGTCATTGAAAAAGCAACAAGCCTCGGCATCCGGCATGTCCTGGACGGAAGCAATGCCGATGACTTGACGGATTATCGCCCTGGGATGAACGCCATAAAAGAGTTGCAGGTGATGAGCCCCTTACTGGAAGCCGGTTTGACAAAAGCCGAAATTCGGAAGTTTTCCAGAGAGCTCAACCTGCCGACCTGGGATAAGCCAGCCTATGCCTGCTTGTTTTCCCGCATTCCCTACGGGCAGGAAATTCGGCTTGAGGATCTGGAAAAAGTCGAGAAGAGCGAAAAATTCTTTATCGACAAAGGGTTCAGGACTGTTCGGGTGAGGTGTCACGGCGAGCTGGCCCGAATCGAGGTGACTGTGGCAGACAGGGTAAAGCTCCTTGGCGAACCCCTGGCAACGGAAATATCACAAAAGCTGAAATCGTTTGGATTTAAATATGTCACGGTCGATATCCAGGGTTATCGCATGGGGAGCTTCAACGAATCCATTGATCTGACTAAATTAAAATGTGGCGGTGAAAACCATGGATGAAAGACTGTTCGCTACTTTCGACGTCAAAGAGATTGTCACTGACAACGGCGTGACTCTTCTGCAGGATAGAGTAAAAGACGTCATCGGTGAGATATCGCTGAAAATATACATCAACGGAACAGAATACGCATCGCTTCTATGCCTCAATCAGCTGACGGAAGAACTGGCTTTGGGCTTTCTCTACAGCGAAGGTGTCATCGACACAATCGAAGATATCGCCGACATCTCCTATAACGAGCGCCTCTTTGCCGTCATGATCAATCTTGTTCCCGGAAGGTCGGTCGAGAAGTGCGAGAGCTTACGCAGTGTGACATCCGGATGCGGCAAATGCTTTACCTACATCAATCCGCTCAAGCATGAAAAATTTCTGCCTGTCGGCAATCAGGATAAATATTCCATTATTGATATTTTGAACGTCATGAAAGAATTTGAACGGCAATCGGAGATTTACAGGAGCGTGGGCGGTGTGCATAGCGTTCTTTTCCGGCACCCTGACTTTTCCGTTTTCAATGAAGATATCGGGCGGCATAACTGCTTTGACAAAATCGGGGGCGTACTTCTGAAAAACAATAAAATGGCGCTGGTTGCAGCCGGCATGCTGTTGGTCAGCGGGCGGGTTTCTTCCGAAATCATCACCAAGGTCATTCGCCTGGGCGTTCCCGTGCTTGTTTCCCGATCAACACCCACGGCCGCCGCTGTCAATCTGGCACGGGAGTACGATGTCACGCTCTTAGGCTATGTGCGCAAAAACTCTGGTTTTGTCTATTCCGGTGAGACCCGGTTGATATAAAGATTTTCCTCCATCCATTCCAAAGTTTCTTCAAATTTGTGTTAAACCGCTTTTCAATGCAGACTATTCTATTTGCTCTGTAGGATATTCGCCATTCTTAATTGTACTATTTGCTGATACTCAATAATTACAGTATGTTACGTTTTGGCATGCTATATGCTGATCTTGTTGGTATCGTTCCACTGATGAAGTTGTCCATGGGCATCAGGATAGTGAAACAAATATGTGAGTGAAATTAAAAAAATATTTCAGGAGGTTCAAAATGAAAAAGACAATGAAAACAAAACTGGCAATTGGAACTTTTGCGGTAGCGCTGGGGGTTGCGTTCTTATTGCCGCAGCCGAGTCAGGCAAAGGACGCTGACGTCCAGGATCGTCTCTGGGGGGCGGCCGAGAAAGTCGAAAAATTGGCAAATGGCAGCGAACTCAGGTACTACAAAGACAAGGTAGAGAGCGTTGAAACGTACCGGGTTGTTGAAGTTCAAAAGGATGGCGCAGTCATCTTTAAGAAAGTCATTTTTAAGGCTGAGACGTATTAGATCACAGGGGTGACCATTATTTATGATATCTTGTTGCCACGTAATTATGATATATTGCATGGCAACTGAAAACGAGCCCCCGAAACGAAATGAACCCTGTCTGCCGTTGTTTAACCTTCAACATTGGCGACCGGGCTCATTTCGTCTTCCGTTCGTCGGGATGAATGATATATATGCCCTGTGAGGATGGATGTTGCAGGATTTGTCCATTGCCGATGGCAGGAGATTTGTCCGATGGCGCCTGATTCACGAATTCATAAAAAATTGATTACTCGACTGATACTGGTCTGGGCGGTACTTTCCCTTGTGATAGGGGCGGCCGTTTACTTTATCGAAATTAGTAAAATTGACCAGTATGTCGGCAGAATGGCGGCAGAGGAATCCCGTAGTTTTGTTAAGATCATGCAGGATTATCACACAGCCCCGGAGGCTGATCAGCGCGAACAGATGATTCAAGAAAGCCAGCGGCATATTCAAAAAGGGCACTTCATCTCGGTGGAACTTTATGACGGGAACAAGCAAAAGATCATCGAGAAGCGCCTGCCCAAAGAGGAGGCCATTGAGGGTAAAATCCAGATGCACAGTCTTACTCCTTTCATGGGCAAAGAGGTTCATTTTGAAAAATTCTACGGTCAAGCCGGACAGATTTACGTCTTGATCCTGACACCCTTGAAAACAGAGACAAATGAGATTATCGGCTACTTAAACGGCGTTTACAAAGTGACTGCCGATACCATGAGTGAGATCAGACGCCGCATTGCTTTTTCTTTGTTACAGGTCGTTTTCATCATCTTCCTGACAACAGCGGTGATCTATCCGATTGTGCTGATGTTGAACAGGGGGCTGATTCGATTAACGACTGACCTGTCCCATGCCAACATTGGGATGCTTAAGGTACTGGGTAGCGCTGTCGCCAAAAGAGATAGCGATACTAACCTTCACAATTACAGGGTGACTATCTACGCTGTCCGTCTTGCCGAAGCGATTGGGCTAAAATCGAGCAATATGCAGGCCCTGATCAAGGGATCATTTCTCCATGATGTCGGCAAAATCGCCATTAGCGACAACATCCTGCTCAAGCCGGGAAAATTGACGAATGAAGAATTTGCCGGCATGAAGACCCATGTGCGCCATGGCATCGATATCATCGGCCATTATGCATGGCTAAGAGACGCGGCCGATGTTGTCCTTCATCACCATGAAAAATTTGATGGCACCGGTTACGGTGATGGACTCAAAAATACCAGCATACCTTTGAACGCCAGAATATTCGCCATTGCCGATGTCTTTGACGCCCTTACCTCCGAACGACCTTATAAGAAAGCATTCTCTTTGGCCGCAGCTATGGATATCATGCATGCCGGTAATGGCAGTCATTTTGATCCTGAACTTCTTGCCACTTTCGATACTATTGCCGGACAGCTTCACGCAGAGGTGAGCCGCTCCAAAGGGGCGACACTAGAGACAGCCCTGGACGAAATAGTTGATCGATATTTTAGGACGTCGTGATTTACAAGTAGTGAGAAAAAAGAAGGGCAAGCGGTACGGTTTGCGGCACAAAAGGGCTGTCGAAGATTGGCAAGATGGCTTAAATTAAAAGACAAATGCGATACTAATATAGAGAATTGCACATATTTGTTACAATTATTTGATTAATATTGAAGGCATAGTATGCAATTAATCATAATTTCAATGGATTACATTTATGGCATATATTTTGATGATAAAAATATAAAAGTGGAAAACATTGCAATCAATTTAGTCAAACGTCAAGAAAGGAGAGTATTATGCATCAACTAAAAAGTGGTAAAGGAAAGAGGTTACTATTAGTGACCCTGATGATGGTTGGACTTTTTATGCTGGCCTCCTGTACGGCAAGTCAGCAGCAAAAGGTCTATCATGGTGTTTACATGAAAGGCAGTATCATCCACACAGCCGATGATGGCGTTTATTTGTGCATCGGCACTAAAGATGGCGCCGCAGTCGGTCAGGAATTGGACGTCTATAAAATAACTTTCACCGGTCAGCCGAAGGCACCCACTTTTAAGAGAGAGAAGATCGGGAAGGTAAAGATTACGCAGATCGTCGATGAACATTTTGCAACGGCCGCGGTAATTTCAGGTAAAGCAGAGAAGAACGATATTGTCGAATTGACAAACTGAAAGGATTTGAGACTATCGGCCAAAGAGCGAACTACCCCAGACTATCATGGCGGTAGCTCGCTCTTTTTTAACAAACACTTCAGAAATCTTTTCGTAAATATTATTCTTGACAGATAATTTTAATTACTACTATAATAATAGTAATTGTAGTAATTAAAATTAAAGAGGTGACTCATGTTTTTAAAAAGAATAACGCATTTTATTTTCGTACTGGCTCTTTTACTTATTCTCCCTCTCGAAGTTGTGGCCGGACCAGTCGAAGTAATCTTCAAACTAAATCTTAAGGCTCCTGAAAATAGCAAGGATGTTCGCATCTGGATCCCGTATCCGGTCACAGATGAAAATCAGAATGTCAGCCATATAAAGATTGATGGGAATTACACATCCTCCGGTGTTCAAAAAGAGAAGGCTTTCGGGAATTCGATCCTTTATGCGGAATGGAAGAATCCAGCAAGGGAAAGGATATTGACGTATACCTTTACCGTCGAGCGAAAAGAAGTTGTCAAAAAAAACTTCCCCCAACGGGAAGCTGAACTGAACCGGAAACTGTTTGAACCCTATCTCGCTTCAACCAGTCTTGGACCGACGGGCGGTAAAGTGAAAAGGCTTGCGGAAACGATTACGGAAAAGGAAACAACAATTTTGGGCAAATCCAGGGCAATCTATGACTGGATCGTGGACAATATGTATCGGGACCCGAATGTCAAAGGCTGCGGATTTGGACGGGTAGAGCAGCTATTGATAAGCATGGGAGGCAAGTGTGGGGACATTTCGTCGGTATATGTAGCTTTGGCGCGGAGCGCCGGTATTCCGTCCAGAGAGATTTTTGGCATTCGCATTCCCAAGGGCCAAAAGGGCGAGATGACGAAGTCTCAGCATTGCTGGGCGGAATTCTATCTGCCGGGGTATGGTTGGGTTCCTGTTGATCCGGCCGATGTGAGAAAAGCCATGTTGGAAAAGAAACTGCAATTGGGGCAGGAGAAGGAAATCCGGGAATATTATTTCGGTGCAGTAGATAAACAGCGAATTGCTTATGGGACCGGAAGGGATTTGATTCTTGAGCCCCGGCAGAAAGACGAACCACTTAATTATTTCATGTATCCATACGCCGAAGTGGACGGCAAGGCCATTGACGATTTGTTCGGATTCGACTTGGGTTATACCATCATCTTTAAGGAATTATAATATCCGCTAACGGTGATGATGCATGTCATTAAAAACAATGCGTGATATAATAAAACTTAAGGGGCAATCAGGTATCCGGCGATTTAAACTTAACATGTCTTCTGAGAGCATGCAGCCATGAAAAAATACGAGACACCCATCCGTCTCTTGGTGATTTTAGCGGCAATTCTCGGGATAAGCCTGCTGCATTACATCACGCCGCTGAAGGAATCCGTTCTTCATGATATTTTTCAACGCCTCTACTATATACCCATTATCCTTGCTGCCTTCTGGTTCGGTCTTAAAGGGGGTATTGGAACCGCGCTGATTGTAAGCATTTTGTATGCCCCCCATATTATCCTGCAATGGGGCGATAGACCGACGCTGGAGACAGAAAAATATCTGGAGATATTGCTTTACAATCTGGTCGGCGGCGTGACCGGCTTTCTCTCGGATCAGGAAAAACATCGCCGGCAACAATTGGAAAAGACTGCCGCAGGGCTTGAGGAATCTTACCGCACGCTGCAACAGCAGTCTGATCTGATCATCCGAATGGAAGAGCAATTGCGGAGCGCTGAGCGGCTGTCTGTTCTTGGTGAGTTGGCGGCGGTGCTGGCGCACGAAATTCGTAATCCACTGGGGTCAATTCGCGGCACGGCAGAGATCCTCAAAGACGATTATCAACCTGGGGATAAAAAGTTTGAGTTTCTGGAGATCCTCTTGAAGGAATCGGATCGTCTTAACCGTGTGGTTGAAGATTTTCTCCGGTTGAGCCGTCCGCAACCCCTGTCAATGAAGCTCTGCAATATCAGTGAAGAATTGCGTAGCGTCGTTTTGCTCGTCCAGGCGGAAGCGCGAGATAAGGGCCTCCACATGGAGTTGAAAACCGAAGAGCCGCTGGAAATATCGGGAGACAGAGATAAGCTCCATCAGGCTTTTCTTAATATCATTCTTAACGGGATTCAGTCTATGGCCGGTGGCGATACGCTGACAATAGAGGCACAATGCGTGAGACATCCCAGACAGGAATATTCCGAGATACGGATTGTTTTTCGCGACACGGGTGCCGGCACGCCTGAAAATCTCGGACCCAAAATATTCGACCCTTTTTTTACCTTAAAGAAAGATGGAACAGGATTGGGGCTGGCCATTACGAAGAAGATCATCGAAGCCCACAAGGGCAGGATAGAGGTGGATGCAAATTCACCGAAAGGGGCAATCTTCACTGTTTTTCTTCCCGCGGAAGTTCCCCCCTCACAGATAAAAAAAGAATAATCCGACAGGAGAAGGCAGGCAACGGTAATGAAAATTTTGGTTATTGATGACGACGCATCTTTTCGGCGAATCTTGGAATATAACCTCCAGGAAGAAGGCTATGAGGTTCTGATTGCGTCATCAGGTGAAGAAGGCCTGGTCATTTTTGATAAGCAGTCCCCGCATCTGGTCATCACGGATATGAAGATGAACGGCATCAGCGGCATCGATGTCCTGAGCGCCATCAAAAAACAATCACCGGATACACTGGTTATTATTATCACTGCTTTCGGCGCTGTGGACAAAGCCGTAGAAGCCATGAAGCTGGGCGCCTACGATTATATTACAAAACCTGTTAACCGCGATGAGCTGAAGCTCATGGTGCGTAAGGCGCTTGATCTGACCAGCCTGTCCCAGGAAAATAAAGATCTAAAAAAGCGGATAGAAAACCGGGAAGAATTTAAGCACATGGTTGGAACTTCGGATGCCATGGCCGAGGTTTTCTCACTGGTCAGTAAGGTGGCTGATACAGAAGCGGCGATCCTCATTACCGGCGAATCAGGAACAGGCAAGGAGTTGGTGGCGCGGGCTATTCACGAGCAGAGCTCCCGCAGGAATTCACCGTTTGTCGCAATCAACTGTGCGGCCATTCCAGGCGAACTTTTGGAGAGTGAATTATTTGGTCATGTAAAGGGTTCATTTACCGGTGCGATCAAGGATCAACAGGGCAAATTTCAGCAGGCTGACGGCGGGACGATCTTTCTCGACGAAGTATGCGATTTGCCGCTTGTGATGCAGCCGAAATTACTACGTGTTTTACAGGAGAAAGAAGTTCTTCCGGTAGGTTCCGGAAAAACTCAAAAGATCGACGTTCGTGTCGTGGCGGCCACAAATCTGGATATCGAAGAAATGGTCGCCGCCGGCCGTTTTCGTGAGGATCTTTACTACCGGCTTTCCGTTATCCCGATTCATCTGCCGCCGCTCAGGCAGCGTATGGAAGACATCCCCCTTCTTTTGCGGCACTTTGCCGCCAAGGTGGGATCGCCCCAGGTCGTTTTCTCAAAGGATGCGTTGCAACCACTGAGAGCCTATCCTTGGCCGGGAAATGTGCGTGAACTGGAAAACATGGTCACACGCCTGATGATCCTGCGCGAAGCCGATATCATCCGGATGGAAGATCTGCCGAAAAAGATCCTGACACCGCAACAGCATGAAGGACAAACAGGCGTTGTGAATCTGCCGCCGGAAGGCTATCCCCTTGAGCAACTGGAGCGGGAAGTGGTCATTGAAGCCTTGGAACGCAATAATTGGAACAAATCCGCAGCAGCGGCTTTTCTGAAAGTGCCGCGTCACGTTCTTCTTTACCGGCTGGAAAAATACGGCATTGAGACCCCTTCGAAATAAAGAGCAAAATAGCCGACAGAAAAAGAAGAGAAAGAACCAGGGGGCTGGTCACTTTTTCTGTAGATGTGATGTCCCATGATTATTTTTCCTGACGATCACCGCATCTCAAGCAATAGATAATCATAAGGAAGGGCTGAAAATGGTTTTTTCTGTTAGTTCTGTTAGTTCTTGACAAAACCTGACCTAGGAATTACTATCGAAAAAATAGTATTTAGACTTAGGAGCGTTTATTTTTTGTAGTAAAATGAAATGTTTTCCTGCTTTAGGAAATTGACTTTGAAAGTTAAGAAGCGATAGAAAAAAATGCGTTTACAAATACTTAAAAATTTTATCACCTATGCTATTATCATTTTCTACATTTGCACGCCGATGCTTGACGGCATGGTATGTGCAGATTGTGTAGGTAATGCTCCTTTGGGGGGTGGCTTAACCATCAGCCACATGAAGACCTCACATATTGATGTGAGCTATTCAAAGAAAGGGCAGACGCGATCAAGCACTAACAATGAGCAGGGGCATAAATTTTTCTGCTCGATCTGTGCTAATTCCATTTTGGGCTTTGAAGTTTATTCTTCGCAGATGCCTATTCTGGTAGTTCAAAGCGTTGGCACATATATAGCGTCTCCATTTTCAGAATTGCACTATTCCATTCATAAGCCACCTCCGAATTCCCTCGTATGAACTTTATCTTTGCAGAGTAATATCAGCCGGATTTCTATCAAAATCCCGCTGAAGTATCTGCATCCAATATCAAACTATTTTATACGAGGTGAATTAATGCGACGTTTTATTATTACGCTTTTTTTAATGCTTTTTCTTGTTGCCCCTGCTTATTCGATGACTGTCGAAGAGGCGGTGCAGCATGCCATTGGGCATAATCCCGACCTCCAGGCACTGCGGCTCGAAGAAGATACTGCCAAAGGCCTGCTTGAAAAAGCTCAACTACTTTTAATCAATAATCCGACCATCGAGGGAAATATATCAAAAAAGGACAAGCCGGAAGAAGATGGCGGAGGTGCGTTTACAAACTATGGCATCAAACTTTCACAGGAATTTGAAGTCGCGGGTCAACGAGGATCAAGGATCGCGGTGGCAAAAAATGAGTTGGCCCGTGTGCAGTCTGGAATCAAGGACAGGGAAAGGGTTTTGACTTGGGAAGTAAAGGATTCTTTTACCAGAGTGTTGGCGTTAAAAAAGAAAAACGGACTGTCCAGGGAGGTTGTTCAACTGAAAGAAGAATTGCTCGGTTACACGAAGGTTAAGTTTCAAGCAGGTGACATATCCGGCCTTGATGTGAACCTGGCCGAAGTTGAGTTGAGCAAGGCTAAAAGAGATCTTCTCCTGTCAGAGAGAGAATACCGGGAATCGCTTGTCGCATTGCAGGGATTACTCGGTTTATCACCGGACCGGTCTTTTGCCCTCCAGGGTAACTTGCCTTCAGAAGCACCGGTGTTGCCTGATAGAGAAGCCCTGAAGGAAGCTACCTTTTTACGGAGACCGGATGCCAGGGCAGCCGTGTTTGATGTGGAGAAAACCAAGGCCGCGCTAAAACTGGCAAGAAAAGAAGTCATCCCGAATGTAACTCTTTCAGGATTTTATGACCGCGACGAGTTGAGGAACGTTACAGGGCTTGCCGTATCCATTCCCTTTCCTCTTTTTGACAGGAAGCAGGCTGAGAGGAAAGAAGCCTATGCCAAAGCCGAAGGGGCGAAGATAAAATCCGAGGGACTTAAAAAAACGATAGAACGCGAAGTCGAACAATCTTACAGCGATCTGGCGACCGCCATTGAAGAGCTGACACTTTTCAAAAAAGAGATCATTGTAAAAACTGCGGAGAATTTGAATCTCCTGAATCTGGCTTTCAAGGAAGGAAAAGTCGGCTTCTTCGAAGTGCGGCTGGCTCAGAAAGATACGATTGAGGCTCGGTTTGCCTATATTGAAGCGCAGACTCGAACACAGCTTGCGCAAAATGCGATAGAAAAGATCACAGGGGGAACACTAAAATGATAAAACAAACTGGAAATAGAGCGAAGCAGGGGTTGCTTGTTGCAATCTTTCTTCTCTTGGGAATGGCCATCCTGACCGTGGGATGCGGAAATAAGGAAGCACATGAAGAAGGAAACACAGCAGGGGTGTCGGAGAAAAAGGAATCAGGCCATGAAGGGAAGGATCACAAAGAAGAGCAAGGTATTGTAACGCTGTCCAAGGAAATACAGAAGTCTTCAGGAATAGAAGTCAAACCGGTAGCCATGGAAGAAGCGGACGTTCCGCTTGCGGCGACAGCCGTTATCGAAATGAACATGGACAGGGCTGCAAAGATCAGTTCACGGGTTACGGGAAAGGCGATTAAAATCATCGCCACGCAGGGTGACCGCGTGAAGGCGGGACAGCCGCTTGCCTATCTCGACAGTGTAGAACTCGACCAGATTTGGGCCGACTACCGGAAAGCGCAGGGTAAGGTGGAGTTGGCGCGGAGAAACCTCCAACGGGAGGAAACGCTGTTTCAAAAAAAGATATCCCCGGAAAAAGACGTATTGAAGGCAAGACAGGAACTGGGCGAGGCGGAGGCAGATATGAACCTGGCCGTGGAACGTTTCCGGCTTGTTGGTGTAGATGCTGCGCAGTTTGCCGCAAACAAAGGAAACGGCAGTCACCCGCTGATTCCGGTTGCATCGTCGGTTGGTGGCATCGTGATAGAAAAGACATTGACGCAGGGTGAGGTTGTTAGTCCGGAAAAAATCATCTTTACAGTGGCGGATCTCACGACGCTGTGGGTGGTCATTGATGTTTACGAGAAAGACATGTCCCGTCTCAAGGTCGGAAGTCCCGTAAAGCTGTCCGTCACAGCGTTTCCCGACAAGGTCTTCAAGGGGAAAATATCCTACATTGCCGATGTTGTAGATGAGAAAACGCGCACCGAAAAAGCGCGGGTCACCATCGACAACGCAAGTGGACAGCTCAAACCGGGTATGTTTGCATCCGTTCTTGTGGAAACAAAACAAGGCGGCGGTGAACGTCTGATCGCTGTTCCGGAGGAAGCCGTCCAGATTGAAGGTGCCATGCGCTATGTCTTTGTTCAGATCGCGCCCGACAAGTTCCAAAGAAGAGATGTCGAAACAGGCAGAACCCTGGGGAAAAGTCTGGAAGTAAAAACAGGACTCAAGGAGGGCGAAATAATCGCAGTCAAAGGCGCTTTTACCCTGAAGTCTGAGCTTAAAAAAGGTGAACTTGAAGGAGATGCACACTAATGCTGGAAAAAATCATTGCATATACATTACGGCAAAAGGGGATGGTCATTTTCCTTTCACTTTTGATCATTGCGTTCGGATTGTATTCGTATTTCAAATTACCGATTGACGCTTTTCCGGATGTCACCAACATTCAGGTGGAAGTCGTCAGCCACGCCGACGGACTATCGGCGGTAGAAATTGAACGCAACGTGACCTATCCCATAGAGATGGCCATGCGCGGTTTGCCGGACATTGAACAGATGCGGTCCGTCACCAAGTTTGGCCTGTCCATCGTTACCATCGTATTCAAAGACAATGTCGATATCTATTTCGCGCGGCAGTTGGTCTTTGAACGCCTGGCCGAAGCCCGCGAAAAAGTCCCCAAAGGCGTTGAGGTTGCTCTTGGGCCAATCGCCACGGCAATGGGGGAAATCTATCAATACACTATTGAGGGTAAAATACCGGCGGACCCCCTGCAAAAAAAATCCTACCTGGCCAACCTGAGAACGCTTCAGGAATGGGTGATCACACCGCAGTTAAAAAGCATAGCAGGGGTGAATGAAATTAATTCCTTCGGCGGTTATTTCAAGCAATACCAGGTTATTGTAGCGCCGGAAAAACTGGTCAAGTATGCCGTTACGGTTGATGATATTTATAAGGCGGTTGAAAACAATAACCAGAACGTCGGCGGCAATATTCTCGAACGCAACACGGATCAATATATTGTTCGCGGCGTTGGTTTGATAAAAAACATCGGCGATATAGAAAACATTGTTTTGAAATCCGAACATGGAACGCCGACCTACATCAAAGACGTAGCCCAGGTGAAAATCGGCGAAGCCGTGCGGATGGGTGCGGCCATGAAAGACGGCAAGGATGAAGCCGTTGGTGGAATCGTCATGATGCTCAGAGGCGAAAACAGCCGTGACGTTGTTCGTCGGGTGGCCCAAAAAGTTAAGGAAATTAATGAGAACAATATGCTTCCGGACGGTGTCAAGATCGTTCCTTATTACGATAGAAGTGATATTGTGAATGCGAGCGTTAGCACTGTAAACAAGGCTTTGATCGAAGGCGCCATTCTGGTTCTGATCGTATTGTACCTTCTACTGAATAGTTTCAGGGGCAGTCTTGTCGTTCTCATCACATTGCCGCTATCGTTACTGGCCACATTTATCGTGATGAAACTGGTTGGCATCAGCGCAAATCTGATGTCGCTGGGAGGCTTGGCGATTTCCATCGGAATGATCATCGACACGACGATCATTCAGGTTGAGAATGTTCAACGGCATCTAAGTGAAGAGATGGGAAAGCATCCCAAATTATTGACGGTCCTTAAAGCCGTGATGGAAGTCAGAAAACCGAGCATCTTCGGTGAAATGATTATTGCCATCACGTTTATCCCGATTCTTTCCTTATCCGGAATTGAAGGGAAAATGTTCGGGCCGCTGGCTATCACTGTAACTATGGCGCTTCTTTCATCGTTGTTACTTTCCATATTCGTTGTTCCGGTTCTCTGCAGCCTCTTTCTGAAACCACAGCCCGAAAAAGAGAGCATCATCATGAAGTATGCCAAGAAAGCTTATTTGCCTTTGCTGGAACAGGCCATGATGAAGAAAAAGGTTGTCTTGAGCATTGCCGGTGTCCTCCTTGTTGTTTCTGTGTTTCTGATCACCCGGCTGGGAACGGAGTTCATCCCCACGATGGACGAAGGCTCATTTGATATGGACATTGCCATGCTTCCCGGTGTATCGCTTGCCACCGCGATGGACGTCAATCAGCGCGCCGCTCAAAAGCTCAAGCAGTTTGAAGAACTGGATGTGGTGGTGTCGCGCACGGGGCAAACCGGCGTGGCGCTCGATACGCGGGGAACGGATAAAACCGGATACGTAGGCATCTTCAAACCTAAAAGTGAATGGAAGCGGGATATTTCCAAAGAAGACCTGACCAATGAAATGCGCAAATCCCTGGAATCCATTCCGGGAATCACCTTTGGTTTCAGCCAGCCCATCCAATGCAGAATCGATGAATTGGTGGCCGGAACACGCGCGCAACTCATCGTTAAACTGTTTGGCGATGACATTGATGTCTTGAATAATAAATCAGCGGAAATTGCGCGGGTTCTATCCGGAATCGAAGGCGGAACCGATCTGGCGGCGGAAAAAGTGACAGGACAGCCCTATCTGACCGTCAACATTGATCGGGCGAAAATTGCGCGGTACGGCCTGAACATCAGCGATGTCCAGAGTGTCGTCGAAATAGCAATTGCGGGAAAAGCCGCTTCCCAATTCTATGAAGAAAACCGGAGTTTTGATATCACCGTTCGCCTGCCGGAAGAAAAGAGAAATTCTCTCGAAGCGATAAAAAATATACTGGTCACTACAAAATCGGGCATGAATGTTCCGCTCGAACAGCTGGCCGATATCAAAATCATCGAAGGCCCGGTTCAGATCAGCCGCCAGGATGGCATGCGAAGAATCGGAATAGAAATGAATATCAGTGGCAGAGACATCGGCAGTTTTGTGTCAGAAGCAAAACAAAAAATCAAAGAGCAGGTCAAACTGCCTGCCGGGTATTACCTGACCTGGGGGGGGCAGTTTGAGAATCAGCAAAGAGCGATGAATAAGCTCATGATTATTGGTCCCGTAGCCATTGGATTAATTTTGCTTCTCCTGTTCGTTACGTTTCGGTCGATCCGTTTATCGCTTCTGGTCATTTCAAATTTACCCTTTGCGCTGATCGGCGGCGTTTTTGCGCTCTTTATCTCCGGGCAGTATTTGTCGGTCCCGGCGTCAGTGGGATTTATCGTCCTGTTTGGCGTTGCCGTGCTCAATGGCCTTGTACTGGTGTCGCGTATATCGCAATTGCGCGAAGAAGGCCTTGAATTGCCGGAAGCGATCCGGAAAGGTGCTATGGACAGACTTCGTCCGGTGTTGATGACGGCATCCATTGCCATTTTCAGCTTGATTCCCATGTTAATTGCCGGCGGGGCGGGATCGGAAATTCAAAAACCGCTGGCTACAGTTGTTGTGGGCGGCTTAATTACGTCAACACTGCTCACATTGCTGATTATTCCATCGGTTTACGGCTGGTTTGAAAAGCGTAAAGTTGAAGAAGAACTGTAAATGGCTGTGGAAGCTCAAATTGTGGGATGTAGTCGAGGAACTTAAAGGAATTGAAGGACTGCCCGGTGTGACGGTATCGGAAATTCGAGGATTTGGTAAAGGCAGGGCGAAAAATGCAGAGGATAAAGTTGTTTACGAAATGGTGGAATTTGTTCCACGCATCCAATTAGAGGTTGTTGTCAATGATGAGATGGTGGATGAAGTCGTCAACGTCATTCAGAAATATGCCCACACCGGCAACACGGGTGATGGGAAAATATTTGTGGTTAACGTCGAGGAAACCGTGAAGATCAGAACAAATGAAAGAGGGCCGGACGCGATTTAGTCGCGTAGAAAAGGAGAGAAAATGCGAAACGTAATAGTTGGCATGTTTATAGGCGTGATGAGCCTTGTTTTGATAGGGTGTAGTGCTACGGCAACAACAATTAAGCAAAAAACACAAAATGAACGCGTCGGTGTTTTTACGGAGATCAAAGATGGCTTAGCGCCAACGCCGGGCTTTGCGGTTTTATCCATCAAAGCGAGCATCAAGACGCATCTTGCGGGATATTACCTTCTTGAGTCGAGAGACTCTATTCATGGAAAGCCAGGCTATCCGTTCCTGATCAATATTGATGGACAGGCACAGGTATGGACTGTCGATGGGCAGAAAGAAAGCCTGCCTCTCTACGATAAGGATGGAAAGACAAGCCGTGACCCCGATGCTGGAGAAGGCGTCAAATATGTTCTGGAAAAAAAGATACAACTGCGCCCCGGAACGCACAAAGTTTTCCTCGGGTTGTCTGCCGATGATTATTTCAGGGAAGTGGAGATAACACTGAAAGAACGGGACTTCATTACGCTTGAATTCAGACCCGTTTATAAATCCAAAACCCAGCCTACAAGAACTCCCAGCTTTAAAAAGGGTGTAAAAGAATATGAGGTGCATCTAAACAACGCACGCATTTAATATGGCAAGCGGAGAGAGGTCCGGCTCTCTCCGCTAACACCCGGGAAAATATTATTTTGTGACAAATCGAAATGTTTTCATGTTTTTTAGAAATACGACTTTGAAAGTTAAAACGTAAAAGAAAAGCTAATGCGTAAAAATATTATCATCGTTGCCGTTCTTCTTTGCTACCTTTGCGTGCCTATGCTGGACGGCATAATATGTGCCGACTGCATAGGAAATGCGCCGTTTATGGGCGAAAAGACCATCAGCCATGTTAAAACCACACCCGTTGGTGTGAACTATGCCAAGAAAGGTTCGGCGCACGCAAATCCTGCCACGGAGCAGGGGCATAAATCTTTCTGTTCGATCTGCGCCAATGTCCTCATGGGTACACAAATATTTTCTGTGAATCCGCCCGGCATGTTGACACAATGCGACACCCCGTCCACCTTGCCTGCGGTCTCCGAACCCCATTATTCCATCGATAAACCGCCTCAGAATTTTCTCGTATAAGCCATTTCTTTGCAGAGACATTTTGTGGTCCATATTTCCTTGGCATGTAATCACATATTACCCATACTCGTCTGCCAGGAAAGTGTGTTCTTATCAAAACAGATTAATGATTCGAAAAAGGAAGGGATTTTTATGGCAGAAAGAAGGAAAGCGAAACGCGGGAAAGAAAGAAGAAAAGCGGAACGACTGGAGGAGGAAGATGAAATTACCATAATGGTCGTCTCATGTAATAAATTTTCTCCCAAAAGAAAACTCATCTATACTTTAAGCATGGATCTTTCCGAGTCCGGCGCGCGAATGCAGGTCAATAATTTCTTGCCTTTCAGGACCCTACTCGATATAAAAATTGCATCAAAGAATCCGCCTCAAACGATAACTGCCTTAGGAAAAATAAAATGGATCAAAAGTCTCTTTGCGGATGAGCTCTTCGAGGTGGGTTTGGAATTTGTTCATGTATACAGGGAAGCGGTCTAGCCAATGGCGAATTACAGCAATGAAACAATAACCCGGAAAGCAGCCAGATCAGGAGGCGGTCAAAAGTGAACATAATTGAAGATATTAAGAAACATAGAAGGGCAACAACCATAGACGAGACACCTGCAATGGCAAGAACGAATACCACAGGTGTCGCCCTCAAGAGAACTGCACGCGGCATAAGAGTTTATTGAAGCTTATGTTGTGTTGACTCATTATGTGGAACGGTTTCATCTTTAAGCAACGGCCAAGGGAGCTCATGACGAAGAATCAACACTTTCTAGAATTCGAGATGTCGAGATAATGTTTGAACCAGCATAAGGTGTGTTCATGCCATCTCCAAATGGTATCTCGATTGCGAAAATGATTAAAAACGTAGGGACAAAATAATTAAAAAGGAGAAGATCTCATGAAAAGAATTATTTTAATGGTTTTTATGGTTATGTTTTTAGGAATATTTCTGATCCCCGGTGGTGGAGTGTATGCGTTTAACGAGGAGCAATTGCAGCAATTAAAGACTACTAATAAATGTGATCGCTGCAATTTATCCAAGGCAAACTTGGCAGGGGCAAATCTGAAAGAGGCAAACTTGGCAGGGGCAAACCTGAAAGAGGCAAACCTGGCAGTTGCAATTCTGGCAGGGGCAAACTTGAAAGAGGCAAACCTGGCAGGGGCAAATCTTTTCAAAACATCAATGATCGCAGCACAAATGATCGGGGCAAATCTAACCGAGGCCTTTTTGGCAAAGGCAGGAATGAGATTTGCAAACCTGAAAGGGGCAAACTTGGAAGATGCAAACCTGGAAGATGCGGACCTGGATAGTGCAAACCTGCTAGGGGCAAACTTGGAGGGTACAAAACTGAAAGGTGCAAGCCTGAAAAGGGCAACATGGACTGACGGGTCGAAAAGGTAAGGAAAAGTCTGTGGTGGTGGAAGAGACCAAAAAAGCAGAGGCATTTCCCGGTATCGTTTGAAAAAAAGGTGAAGGCCTGGAAGGGAAAAAAGGGGAAAATAAAGAGGGAGCTTCAGAATCTACGACAGAAGTAAGTGTGGGATAGGGCGGGAGTCAGCCGTCGGAATATCGTCTTTGTGTTGAGCTAAGCTGAAGTGGTACAGGCTACGGTTAGGAGGTGTGATGAAAGCATATCGCAAAGTTCATGCAGTTTTTTTGTTATTTATTTTAGTCCTATTATGGATCTGCATTCCCTGCATGGCTTATTCCGCTGGCGGTTCGGCGCCGGCCGGCAAAGAGAAGCAAGCATCAAAGCCCTGTGAACAGTCGGAAGCGGACGCTTGCAAAGGCACACCTCTCGCTTACAGTTACGAGACAGGTAAAGGTGTTCCCGCGACCGGAACATCCTACAGCGTGATCGGTGCAACAGCAGCAGCCAATCCCATCGCTTATTTTTTTAAAGGCGATGGCTGTCCCAAGTGCGCAGAGGAAGAGCTTTTTTTGGAGGCATTGACCAAGAGGATTCCGGTGGAAATACGGGTATATGAAGTGTGGCGCCATGCCGGTAACGCAGCCATGATGCAGAATCTGCTGGCGTCGCGTGGCGTGGACGCTAGAGGAATTCCCTTTACCATCGTCGGGAATCAGATTTTCTACGGTTTTTCCAAACAGATTGCCGAAGAGATCGAGAGGGCTGTCACTTCCTGCACGCCTTCTTCCTGTCCGGATCCTGCTTCTGAAGGAGCGCCGCAAAGGTTAATTTCGAAGAGTGGCGGCATCGTTGAAATTCCACTTGTGGGAAAGGTCGACTTGTCAGGCTACTCCCTGCCCTTTGTCACAGTGGTCATCGCTTGCCTGGACAGCTTCAATCCGTGCGCCTTTTTCGTTCTCCTGTCGCTATTGGGAATACTGACCTACGCCCGATCGAGAAAAAAAATGCTGCTGGTAGGGGGTGTCTTTCTTCTGTTTTCAGGATTGATCTATTTCCTGTTTATGGCGGCGTGGCTCAACCTTTTTCTCGTCATCGAAAAAGTCGCCCTCATCACATTGATTGCCGGCTTCGTGTCGATACTGATCGGTGCGGTCAATATCAAAGACTTTTTCGCATTCAAGCAGGGGATCTCCTTGTCCATTCCAGATAGCGCGAAACCGAAGCTTTTCGACCGCATGCGTCAGCTTGTCCATTCCACGTCGATGCTGCCGGTATTGGCCGGTACGGCCGTGCTTGCCGTTACTGCCAATTCCTACGAGCTTCTTTGCACGGCCGGCTTTCCCATGGTTTACACAAGAATCTTGACCCTGAACAATCTTTCCCCCGCCGGCTATTATCTGTATTTGACCCTGTACAACCTGATCTACGTGATTCCCATGGCCGTTATCGTTTTGGTATTTGCTTTTACTGCGGGGAAACGGAAGCTTACCGAGTGGCAGGGCAGAGTGTTGAAGCTCATCTCGGGTACGATGATGTTTGCCCTCGGCGTCGTTTTGCTTGCGAAGCCCTCTCTGATCAACAATATCATCGCCTCAAGTGGCATTCTTGTTGGGACCATGGGCGTTTCCTTGCTTTTTGCATGGGGCGTCGGAAAGTTTGAAGAAGCGAGAGCCAAATCTAGAGAGGAGACAATAAATGGATAAAATAACACGTGAAGAACGTCCTGCGGAAGAATTACCCCCCAGAGATCTTAAGGGAAGATGACTGTCAAGAGAGAAAATTCAGCATCTCCCAACGCGTCAGATAGCGAAGTCTTCGGGGTGGTTGCGCAAAAAGTCAAAAATGGAATAGAAGCGCAACGAGACACGGCCACGGGCAAAATCGGTGAAAACCGTCGCCGGATGCGGCTATATTTTCTTGGGGAGGTTAATTTACCTATGTTTAAAAAATACAAGTTGCCGTTACTCGTTGTCGGTATTTTGGGATATTTTATTATTCTATTTACCTTTTCCGGTTCCGCTACGCCTGCCTATGGGCAGGATAAAATGAGTGGCGTTCCGTCCATGGGCAAAGGCCCCTATGAAGTGATTATGTTTTCCGACTACTTCTGTCCGCCCTGCAAGCGAATCGACACAAAAGCCGAACCGCTGATGAAAGAGTTGCTGGCGACGGGAAAGGTCAGGATTACGTTTGTCGACGTCCCATTTAATCCCGTGACACCGGTTTACGCACGCTATTATCTTTATGCGGTCAACGCCGGATCGCGCGATGAAGAAATATTCAGAACCCGCAAAACACTTTTTAAGGCGGCTCAGGAAAAACGAATTCAAACCAAAGAAGCGCTGGTCAGTTATCTGAAAGAGGAAAAAATCGAATGGAAAATATTCGATGAAAATCCGGTTTTTGCAATGATGAGCAATATAATCAGACAGAATAAGATAGAGAGAACGCCAACCTGCGTAATCCGATACGGGGTTGCCGGTGAAAACAGGTATGTCGGGGACGAAGAGATCTGGCTCGGATTAATACAACTGAAGGCAACGCTTGAAACCGGAAAGAAGTAATCATCGAAGTTTTAAATAATGGAAAATCATAAGGAAAGAATGAAAGAGGATGGTTTTTCTTGACAATATATAAATACATGCTAATATATGAACATATATTCATATATGGGAGTGTTGAATGATGAAAAGAGAAAAGAAAAATAAAGAAGATGTTTGCGAAATCTTATGCATTAATGATCGGAAGGTGGCCGCCGCCAGAAAAGCCATGAAGTCCGATGCAACGCTTTTTAAACTCGCTGCAATTTTCAAGGTTCTAGGCGATCCGACAAGAACGAAGATTATCTCCGCTCTCTTGCAGGAAGAACTTTGCGTATGTGACTTGAGTACCCTGATCGGCACATCCCAGTCTGCCATTTCGCATCAATTGAGAGTCTTGAGAAATATGGACCTTGTTAAATATCGGAAAGACGGCAGAATTGCTTATTACAGTTTGGATGATGATCACATCAGTTCAATCCTCACAGCGGGTTTGAAGCATGTAGAGGAGTAATTTTTTTATTTAAATATATGAATATATGCACATATATAACTAGTTAACTGATTGAAGGATCTATTTATGATGAAAGGAATAAGGACATGAACGAAACCATTTTCAAAGTAACAGGTATGGATTGCGCCGAAGAGACCAACGCTTTAATGAAAGTAGTTGGCGCATTGTCGGGAATCAGCGATGTGAAATTCAATCTTCACAACAGCACGATGACTGTAACGACTATGAAAAACGCTGTTGATAGTAAGGATATCATCGCGGCGGTACAAAGGGTCGGCATGAGCGCCCGGCCTGCCGACAATACACAAGTGGAAAATACTCAGTCCAGCGCTAAGGGACTAACGCTGATACAAGGGCGAGACAAAACGAGCACAAATGAATGCAAAACCGGCGGGTGCAGTTGTTCTCCTATGCCCGTGAAATTAACTGAGCCATTCTCTGTGGGACCGGGAAAGGCGCTGTATCGCATCGATAATATGGATTGTCCCACCGAAGAGGCGCTGATCCGGAATAAACTGAAGCCCATTGACGGCTTAAAGGCACTGGACTTTAACCTGATGCAGCGCACGCTGACAGTCAGTCATCAGCTCGCCTCACTTACAGCGGTCGAAGAGGCCTTGCGCACGATCGGAATGCAGGCTAAGCGCATCGACACACCGACCGGGCTTGAACGGACAGTTCTGAAGATCGCAAAAATGGATTGTCCGACGGAGGAAGGATTGATTCGGGGTAAACTCACCGGTATGGACGGCGTGACGGGACTGGACTTCAACTTGATGCAGTGCATCCTGACCGTGACGCACAAGTCCGGGGCGTTGGACGCGGTTTTGGCGGCCCTCCAAACCATCGGTTTTGAGGCAAAAGTGGAGTCGGGAGGTTCAACAGATATGGTCACGCCTGCGGCGACATTACCCAAAACCAAGTGGTGGCCATTGGCGCTTTCCGGGGTTGCCGCGTTGCTGGCCGAGGTTGTGCACTGGGTAAACGGCGGCAATCACTGGATTGTCATAGCACTTGCGCTGCTGGCAATTTTCACCGGCGGTCTGCCTACCTACAAGAAAGGCTGGGTTGCCCTAAGGAACCTCAATCTGAATATGAACGCGCTGATGTCTATCGCTGTGACAGGCGCCATGATCATCGGGCACTGGCCGGAGGCGGCGATGGTCATGTTCCTTTTTGCACTGGCCGAGGTGATTGAGACCAGGTCGCTCGATCGGGCGCGCAATGCAATTCGCGGATTGATGGATCTTGCGCCCGAAACCGCGACCGTGCGGCAGGAAGATGGAAGTTGGAAAGAAATCCCCGCCAAAACAGTGCCGCTGGAAGCCATTGTTCGACTGCGCCCCGGTGAGCGGATTGCTCTCGACGGCATCGTGACCAGTGCGAAACGGGATCGTTTGAATACCGCGTGACGGCAGAGGCAAGCCATTCGACGCTGGCTCGGATCATCCACGCCGTCGAGTCTGCCCAGGGCAGCCGGGCGCCAACACAGCGCTTTGTTGATCAGTTTGCCAAAATTTATACACCTGCTGTTTTTGCACTCGCGTTTCTGGTGGCAGTTATTCCGCCGCTGGTCTCAGATGCTGCATGGCTCGACTGGATATACAAGGCTTTGGTGTTGTTGGTGATTGCCTGCCCGTGCGCACTGGTGATTTCAACACCCGTGACCATTGTCAGTGGTCTTGCTGCCGCGGCCCGCAAGGGAATCCTGATTAAAGGCGGCGTGTATCTCGAAGAGGGCCGCAAGCTTAAGGCGCTGGCGCTCGACAAGACGGGTACCATTACATACGGTAAACCGGTACAAACCGATTTTATCGTTCTCAGTGGTGAGGCGAACGAAACCAGAATACTGGCGGCCAGCCTCGCCTCACGTTCCGATCATCCGGTTTCACTGGCCGTTGCTCATGCTGCGGCAGAAGCAGGACTGACGCTGCGCGATGTGAACGATTTTGCCGCCATTCCCGGTCATGGCGTCAAAGGTAGCATTGCAGGGCACCTCTATCAACTTGGCAATCATCGTTTGATCGAGAATCTTGGATTGTGTTCGCAGGATATCGAGACCCAACTTACCGCACTGGAGAGCCAGGGCAAGACAGCAGTATTACTGGCTAACCAAACCGGAGTGCTCGCTATTTTTGCAGTTGCCGACACAGTAAGGGAAACAAGCCGTAAGGCCATCGCTGACTTGCATTCCCTCGGTGTGAAAACATTAATGCTTACCGGCGATAACGTCCATACGGCCGAAGCAATCGCACGAGAGGTCGGTATTGATGAGGCAAGGGGCAATTTGCTGCCTGAAGACAAACTCAAAACGATCGAAAGTCTCCTGACAAACGGGAATGGCGGCAAGGTAGGCATGGTGGGCGACGGTATCAATGATGCACCCGCGTTGGCCCGTGCGGATATTGGCTTTGCCATGGGTGCTGCCGGTACGGACACCGCCATCGAAACGGCTGACGTGGCGTTGATGGACGACGACCTGCGCAAGATTCCCGCTTTCGTGCGCCTGTCTCGGGCCACGGCTCGGGTGCTGACGCAGAACATTGTGTTGGCACTCGGCATCAAGGCGGTGTTCCTGTTTCTGACCTTGACCGGGCAGGCAACGATGTGGATGGCGGTCTTCGCAGATATGGGCGCGAGTCTGTTGGTGGTGTTCAACGGGTTGAGGTTGCTGCGCCGATTTTGATAAGAACTTCCTTTTTTCGTGTGGGAGTATATGAAGAAAGTCTTGTATGTCAAGGAAATCTTGACCACAAGATGTGGGTTGTCGCACCGATGATTGCGTTGAAGGCACATTGCGACATTAGTCTTTTTAAGAAATCTTTACTCCCATGTACGAGAAAGACGGCTCCTGACGCGTCAGCGGCTACTTCATCAAGTAGCTGCAGGGAATCCGTCGTACCGCGCCGACGAGCCTAACCCCGGCATGCAGCGGGCTCGCCGCTGATGCCAGACGTTATGCGTCTTAAGGAAACACGATGTCAAGAGAACGACTAGAAAAAAAACAGATCTGGGTATATGCCTTGGCCTTGGCTCTCGGGGGAGGGCTTGGGTTGTGGCGCCCGACTTTTGGTAAAAGCCTCGAGTTCTTGATCTCCCCAGTGCTTGCGATCTTGCTCTACAGCATGTTTACCCAGATTCCGTTCCTCCATCTACGCGAGGCGTTCGCGAGCCGACGGTTTACCGCCGCCTTGCTGACCGTAAATTTCATTGTTGTTCCCCTGTTTGTTTGGTTGTTGTCGCGCTTCTTGCCACAGCAGTCGCCTTTGTTGCTCGGGGTGTACCTCGTTCTGCTCACGCCCTGCATTGACTACGTCATCGTCTTTACCCACCTGGGGCGTGGAAACGCACGGCTTGTTCTCGCCTCCACGCCTCTGCTGCTTCTCGCCCAGATGCTTCTTCTGCCATTTTATCTGTGGCTTTTCATGGGAGGACAGGCCGCACAGATAATGAGTGCTGGCCCGTTTTTGGAAGCATTTCTCGTGCTCATTGCCTTGCCTCTGGGGCTGGCTTTGGCAACTGAATTCTGGGGCAAGCGCCAACGCAGCGGAGAAGTCTGGCTTGAAGCAACAGCGTGGTTGCCCGTACCATTCATGGCACTTACCTTGTTTCTCGTTGTGACATCTCAAATCGGCGGAATCGAGCAATACCTCCCGGTTGTGATTCAAGCCGTGCCGATCTATGTAACCTTTATGGTCATTGTGCCCCTCCTGGCTCGCGTGATAGCGTGCATATTTCGCTTGGATACCCAGGCTGGGAGGGCATTGATTTTTAGCGCGGGAACGCGCAATTCACTGGTCGTGCTTCCCCTTGCGCTTGCCTTGCCGGACGCCTGGATGGTGGTGCCTGCTGTCATTGTGACCCAAACACTGGTGGAACTGGTCGGCGAGTTGTTTTACATACGGCTGGTCCCGTCGATCGTTTTTCGAGAGGCCAGGCGCTACAAGTGAACCATAGGTGTCAGGCACTGACACCTGATAACCCAACTAAACCAAAACGCCGTGAATCCCCATACTACATGGTTTCACGGCGTCTTTCTTTAACCACTGAAAGATTGGCGGGAAGTGTTTCAGGTTTCCGAAGTCTTGATTCTTTGGATCAACTCGGCAGGGTCAAGCACATTAGGCCTTTCACTGAAATCAACCTTGGTCCTAGTTTTGATAAGAACTTCCTTTTTTCGTGTGGGAGTATATGACGAAGGGCGAGAAACTTCCTCACCCTTCGTCGTTTTTATCAGTGCTTGTGGGCTGCCGGGGATGCCGCCTCGGCACCATGGCCTTTGCCACCGACAACCTGGGCGACCCCTTCGACATAATGGGTGAAAGTCACGTATGCCTTGACATATTCCCGGCCGGCCAGCACACTTTCTTGTGAATGCTTTCTGGTTTCCAGCGCATGGTTGAAACGTTCGCGGATCCCTTTTTCGGTGTGGGTTGCGATGGCCTTGGCTAGCCCATCAATGGACCCCTTTTCCAGAGCCTGATCGGCTTTGGCGACAATCGTTTCACCAGTTGCCGTGGCCTTGATCCCGGTATACGGAGCCCCCTCTCCGGCACGATGGATCCGCACCAGAGTCTCGAAGAAGTACATGTCGGCCAGTTTCTGCGCCTCAGGGTTGAGCTTGCGCACTGCCATGGTTTTAATGAAAGCTTCACTGATTTCCTTTTCTTCTTCCGCCTTAATCCACTTCAGTAATGGGTAGACGTCACCCTTGGCTAGAGCCTCTCGCGCTTCGACCACCACCGGTCCGTCGAGGGTGTCGCAGTGGGCTAGACTAGTTTGTGGTGTGAGCAGAATAGCCAAAGCCAAAAATGTTATAGCTGCAAATCCTTTAAAACAGTCCTTCGTTCTTTTCATTTTTTCCTCCCTTGGTTTTGAGTTTTTTTGGTGTCTTTACCGGCTAGAACGAGGGAGGCGACCTATTTGTGACAGATAAATTGATAAAAAATAGATCCCATCAAATATATCAGCATTTTCAAATACTTGGTTCAGAGCAAGAAAATAGTGTCACAAGACTCTGCTTAAGTACGTATTAAGATATGGTGGGTTGAAAAAAATGGACACCAGTGTTAAAGAAGGCAGACCAGACTCGGATTTCTCTCTCCCGTCTCTTTTAACGATGGTTCTCTGAAAAACGAATGGAAGCGTGAAATATTTGGTATCCACTATTGACAACCAACCTCAAGAAAAGGTGACTGAAATTGACGGATGAGGAACTTATGGCTGCCTATGCCGATGGTGATATAGAGGCTTTCCGGACTTTGTATGAGCGGCATAAAAAACGCATCTTCGGGTACCTCTTTGCGAAATTAAAGGACCGAAGTGCGGCAGACGATGTTTTCCAGTCTGTTTTTGCCAAGCTTCATGTCGCCAGGCAAAAATACAGGCAGGAAATTCCCTTTTTGCCTTGGATTTTCACCATCGCCAGAAATGACTTGTTTGACTATGTCAGAAAGAAGAACACCTATATGAAGCACATCACGATCTCCGAAAAGGAAGTGGGGTGCTGTACAGATCCGGTGTCCGACACGGCGAGCATCGGAGTTGCGATTGCAGAGCTTTCCAGTCTAACTGATGCCCAACGCCAAGCCCTGGAACTCCGCTTTAACGAGGGGTTGACCTTTAGGGAGATTTCCGCACAAATGCAAACGACAGAAGACAATATAAGACAAATCATCAGCCGGGCCATTCGTAAACTCCGTAAACTAATGGGAAACAAGGAGGTACGTCATGGTGGAAACTAAATCCGAACAAGCGATGTTGAAGGAATTTGCTGAGTTTATCGATGCCAAGCCGACTGCCCCTGGTGGACCAGCAGATGAGGCGATTCTGCGAATGGTAGGAAAGGATCTACGGCCTGCCCTTTGGAAAGTCTATACCAAATTTACTATTATCGAGGTCGCTGCCGGACTCTTGACGTTGACCATCTGTCCGCAATTTGGTTTAGGGTTCAGTCGGCACAATGAGTTCTTGCATGCGCTGCACTTAGCGACGCCACCGGTAGTTTTTTACCTCCTTTGCGGCCTGTTTTTTGTGATTTTCGGCGCTGCCTTGGGCGGCCTCGTCTTGACTCGTGATGAAATCCGCAGTTTCTTCAATAATGACAATTTGTACTTTGCTGTTTATAGCATTTTAGCTTATCTAACTCTCGTTGCCCTTGGATTTGAGGTTTTCGTTCTCAGTTCTTTAACCTGGATGTTGGGTGCGATCCTGGGCAACCTGTTAGGCTTTAGGGCGGTCATCCGGTTGCGACAGGTAACGATCTAGTGGTTGCTCTTGAACTCGATGAGCGCTTTAAAATCATATCACGTTCCGGATTGTAATGCGCACCATCCGCGCATAAAACTATTGGCACTTATCCAGCGGGAACAGTGCGCGTCAGTTTCAGTTATTTCAACACGGAAGAACAAATAATCGCATCCATCAAAGCAATAAAGCAAATTAGTAAATAAGGAAAAAAACCTTTAATTTTCTTGACAATATAAATAAACATGCTAATGTATGAGCACATATTCATATATTGGAGTGCTGAACAATGAAAAGAGAAAAGAAAAGTAAAGAAGATGTTTGCGAAATCTTATGCATTAATGATCGGAAGGTGGCCTCCGCCAGAAAAGCCATGAAATCCGATGCAACGCTTTTTAAACTCGCGGCAATTTTCAAGGTTTTGGGCGATCCGACAAGAACGAAGATTATCTCCGCGCTCTTGCAGGAAGAACTTTGCGTATGTGACCTGAGTACACTGATCGGCACATCCCAATCTGCCATTTCGCATCAATTGAGAGTCTTGAGAAATATGGACTTGGTTAAATATCGGAAGGACGGCAGAATTGCTTATTACAGTTTGGATGATGATCACATCAGTTCCATCCTCACGGCGGGTTTGAAGCACGTAGAGGAATAATTTTTTTATTTATATATATGAATGTACGCACATATATAACTGGTAAATTGAAGGATGTATTTTGCGATGAAAGGAATAAGCACATGAGCGAAACCATTTTCAAAGTAGCAGGCATGGGTTGCGAAGAAGATACCAATAAATTGCGCAAAGTTGTCGGTGCGCTTCCCGGTATTGGCGATGTAAAATTTAATCTTTGCAACGGCACGATGACTGTAACGACTACGAAAGGCGCTGTTGATAACAAGGATATATTCACGGCGGTACAGAGGGCCGGCATGAGCGCCCGGCCTGCCGATAATATGCAAGTGGAAATTACTCAATCCAAAGCTAAGGGGCTAACGCTGATTCAGGCACCAGACAAAACGAGCACGAATGAATGCAAAGTTGGCGGGTGCAGTTGCTCTCCTGGGCCCGTGACATTAACTGAGCCATCCCCCGTGGGGCAGGGAAAGGCACTATATCGCATCGACAACATGGATTGTCCTACCGAAGAGGCGCTGATCCGGAATAAACTGAAGCCCATTGACGGTATAAAGTCACTGGACTTTAACCTGATGCAGCGCACGTTGACAGTCAGCCATCAACTCGCCTCGCTTACACCGGTCGAAGAGGCCTTGCGCGCAATCGGGATGCAGGCTAAGCGCATCGACACACCGGCCGGGCTTGAACGGACAGTTCTGAATATCGCAAAAATGGATTGTCCGACAGAGGAAGGATTGATTCGGGGCAAACTCACCGGTATGGACGGTGTGACGGGACTGGACTTCAATCTGATGCAGCGACGCTTGACCGTGACGCATAAGTCCGGGGCGTTGGACGCGGTTTTGGCGGCCCTCCAAACCATCGGTTTTGAGGCAAAAGTGGAGTCGGGAGGCACAACGGATGTGGTCACGCCTGCGGTGCCATTACCCAAAACCAGGTGGTGGCCGCTGGCGCTTTCCGGAGTTAGCGCGACGCTGGCCGAGGTTGTGTACTGGATAAACGGTGGCAATCACTGGGTTGTCATAGCCCTTGCGCTTGTGTCGATTTTGATCGGCGGCCTGCCTACCTACAAGAAAGGTTTAATCGCGCTCAGGAATGGCAATTTGAACATTAACGCGCTGATGTCTATCGCTGTGACAGGCGCCATGATCATCGGGCACTGGCCGGAGGCGGCGATGGTCATGTTCCTTTTTGCGCTGGCTGAAGTGATTGAGGCCAGGTCGCTCGACCGGGCGCGCAATGCGATTCGCGGATTGATGGATCTTGCGCCCGAAACCGCGACTGTGCGCCAGGAAGATGGAAGCTGGAAAGAAATTCCCGCCAAAGCAGTGCCGCTGGAGGCCATTGTTCGACTGCGCCCCGGTGAGCGGATTGCTCTCGACGGCATCGTGACCAGTGGACATTCTTCAGTGAATCAGGCGCCCATTACGGGCGAGAGT